>DATCFR010000028.1:0-4566 GCA_036509405.1 Saccharimonadales bacterium (SeqCode) | reverse complement strand
TGCGAAAGCCGCCGCGGCCTGAATATGCAGGCCAACGCGGTTCGCGGCCTCATCGGCCCGAAAACCATCGCCCAAGAGAAGGCGCACCGCTTGGTCGGCTACTGCCTCCAGCCCTGGGCTGGGGCGAATTTCGACCGGCTTATAGAACATGTCGCTATCAAGAGCCATGGGCCTTCTAAGAGGCCGCTCCGGTCCATAATCTGCAGGGTTAACTATCGGCACACGCATAATCTATATAATAACATACTCATAGCAATATATCAAACTAAGCTACCCTTCTAGCCAAGCAGGAATTGGATGATGCTACTTTCAACGTTGCCAATCGGACCGGCAATGAACCGGAAGATAAGCAGCATAAAAATAATGATGCCGAAAAAGCCGAAGCCTTCGATTTGGCGCATGAGTTCTTGCAGCGATTCAGGTGCGAAGGCGTAGAGCAAGCGTGAGCCGTCGAGCGGCGGAAATGGAATCATATTAAAGATAAAGAAACCGATATTGACCTCTGTAAACAATATCAAAGCGTTGTCAAAAAAGCTATTAGGATCGGCGCCGTTTGCCCGGAAAAGCAGCGCCGCGGCGCCGGCCAGCACAAGGTTGGTCAGCGGGCCGGCCACGCCAACCAGGGCCGCGCCGAATTCGTCATACTTGACCCGGTCAGGATTAAACGGCACCGGCTTGGCAATGAAAAACGGCGGCAAGCCGCTAAGCAACAGCGCCATCGGCAACAAGACTGTTGTAACGGCATCGATGTGCTTAAGCGGATTCAAGGTGAGCCGCCCCAGGTCATGGGCTGTGTCATCACCTAGCCAATGGGCCACATAGGCGTGCATAGCCTCGTGCAGCGACAGCGCGATAATAATCGACAGCAGTACGACAACTAGATCGCTACCGGATAAGTTTCCCAACATGCTGAAGCTAGTATAGCTTATTTCTCAAGCAACTGACGGTGGCCAGCTACATCATGCACGCGCAGATAGGCCGCGCCGGCGGCAATCGCCGCCTCACCAGCTGCCAAATTGGCCTCCAAAGTCATGCGATCTTCGCCGAGGAAACGCTTGCGCGAGTAGCCAATCATCACCCGGTAATCCGGTACATACATGGCGAATTCCAGCAGCTGCCAGTTGAGATCCTCGGTTTTGCCAAAGCCAATGCCCGGATCTAGGATAATTTTGCCACGCTTGAGACCTTTTGACTCCAGCGTGGCCGCCTTGGATAACAGTTCGTCAATAACCTGCTGCAGGCTATCAATGGGCTTGGCCTTGTGTGCGCCTTGGATGCCGCCGCCCGGCACATGCCCAAGTACGCAACGTGCCTGATGCTCAATCAGTAAGTCAGCCATGGAGGGATGGCTGAGACCGGTGATGTCATTAATGATGAATTGGCGTATAGCCAGGGCGCGCCGAGCTGTTTCCGGGTGATAGGTATCAAGCGACAGCTGATTGGGGTACAAGTTTGAAAACCATTCCAGCACAGAACTGAGCCGCCGCCACTCCTCGGCCGGAGTTATCGGCGTGGCGCCGGGCCGTGTGCTTTCGGCACCGATGTCCACTATACTGGCGCCGTCGGCGAACAGCTTCTCGGCGTGGCGTACAGCCGCATCCGGGTCCAAGAACAGATCGCCGTCGCTAAAACTGTCCGGCGTGATATTCAAGATGCCTACGAGCTTGGTCGTCATAACTTTAATCATAGCAAACACTGTCAGTACCTGAGGTGGTCATGGTAAGATAGGCCCATGACACGGGTGTATTTAGCGCTGGGGTCTAACGTCGGTGACACGGCGGCGCATATCCGGCAAGCCATCGAGCTGCTGCGGCCTTTACTCGATGACCTCAAACAAGCACCGCTCTACCGCACAAAGGCCGTTGGCTACACCGATCAAGCAGATTTTTGCAATACAGCCGTCAGCGGCCTGACTGATCTAGAACCACCAGCCTTACTCAGCCGCCTCAAAGATATTGAGCGCAAAGTTGGCCGCACGCCGACTTTCCGGCACGGTCCGCGCGAAATTGACATCGACATTATTTTCTACGGTGATCAGCGACTGGCTAGCCCTGATCTGACCATTCCTCACCCCCAGTTCGCGGCTCGCGACTTCGTGCTGCAGCCACTCGCCGACCTCGAACCCTCATTCACCGACCCGCTGAGCGGCCAAACCGTCCAGGCTTTGCTGGCCCAGCTCGGTCCACAGCAAAAATCCATCATCCAAAAAGTTGACGCTGACGCCTAAAACCGCTACAATAACACCTTATGCAAAAGTGTGAACTCACCGGCAAAGGCAAGCAATACGGCAGTAATGTCAGTTTTTCGCAGCGCCACACTAAAAAAGTCTGGAAGCCCAACCTCCAGATGAAGACTCTTGTTATCGACGGCCGCAAAGTCCAGATGAAGCTCAGTACCCAAGCAATCCGCACCCTCAAGAAAAAAGGTCTGCTGAATCCTGTTAAGCAAGCCGACTAAGACTTTTCGAGAATAATAAGCTGAGTAAGGTCGCTCAATTCATTGGGCTTAAGCTTGAGTTTGACGACGGTTTCTTTGGTTTCCATGCCCAGTTCTTTGAGGGCAGCGCTCAGCTCTTGCTGGGGCACTTCGTATTTGAGCGATTTATCGGCGTAATGCGTTGGCACGACCAGCTTGGGCTCGATGGCCTTGATAAGCTTCAGCGCACCGACCGGATCAACGGTGTAGCCATTGCCGCCGACCGGCACGACCAAGAGGTCGACCATGCCAACAGCCTCTAGCTGGGCATCGCTCAGCTGCGGATAAATGTGGCCAGTAATCAACAGGCTCAGTTCGCCAGCCACCAGCTTGAACATCGTGGCGCCCACCTTGCCTTCTTCCTCGAGATGCGAGCGAGCGGCAATGCCGATGACAGAAATGTCCGATACTTCGTATTCGCCCGGAGCGTCAAACGACAGCCGGGCCTCTTTGCCCGCCTCGTGCGGACCAGTGAATAAGGCCACGTCCGTCGGCTTTGTAACACTCTTAGCGCTCAGTGTGGCGAGGTTATCGTCAATGATGATGCGTGTGCCCTTATAGGTCACGCCAATGCAGTTCGCACCGTAAAACTGCAGTTCCATTAGGCTTCTTCCTCAGCGGCAATAACGTCGGCCAGCAAGCCGTGCTCGTCAACCAGGATCTGCTTTTTTGACTTGTGAATAGCCGTTGCGAAACGATCGCGGATCTGTTGGCGATAACGGAAATCAGGTAGACTCATGACTGTGTAGCGGATAGTTTTATTCTCCTTGCCTTCCAGGTCATCAATGTATTTCTGCAGGGCGTTAGGATTAACGTCGCCGACAATCAGAAAATCGATGCCAGCGGTATCGTCACGGGTAAATTGACCAGTGAAAACGGCCAGATCGATGTGCCCGACGGCGCGCAAGTCGGCCGGTGTACCAGTGACTGCGTCGCTAGCAGCCGTTTTGGGCGCGGCTGCCTTTTTGGCTGACTTTTTAAGTCCGTCACCAAAGATTTGCTGCAAAGGCTCGTAGTACTCGAACTTCTGATTAACTTCGTAATAGAGTTTATTGTTGGTGTTGTCTGACGTAATAATGCCGATACTCAGCAAGTTACTGAGTTCGCGGCGTACTGAATTTATCTGCTCGTCGATCTTGCGGGTAATTTCGCGCACGAAATAAGAGCGGTTCGGGTTGCTATAAAACAGCCGTAATAACTTGACCCTCGTTTTTGACCCAAAGAGTTGCTCAATCACCTATTCAGTGTAACAAAGTTTGGCTCACATGTGAATGCTAGGTTTTTAAAAACGTTGTGATGCTAGCTACAATATCAGACAAATTAACAGGGGCAGGGAGCCAGCGAATACTTTTATTACGCTTGAACCAGGTGCGCTGCCGCTTGGCGAGATCAAGTGTCGCCTTAATGATCTTTTGGCGAGCTTGCTCGCGCGTTTCATGGCCCTCAAAGTAACCCCGCCACTGGGCATAGCTCACGCCTTTCAGGGCCTCGCAGTCCCAGCCGTAGCGCTCGGCCAAAGCCCGCACTTCAGCCTCCAGCCCAGCCTCGATCATGGCGTCGGTACGATTAACGATTCGCTGTTTCAATACAGCGGGATCGGTTTTTAGCCCTAATATAAGGGTACGCGGCCGGAGCTCTCCACGCGTCGGCATGCTGCCATTGGTTTCGATCAATCTGATGAGGCGCCGCTTATTACGCATATCGACGCCCCGCGTCTCCAATTTTAAATTGCGAATTTTTCGCAATAATTCTGGCACAGTCAAATTATTAAGTGTGACGCGCTCGCCGCGGTCACCGGCCGGTAAAAAACTAAAATCGTAGAGCACACCGTCGACGTACAGACCGGTGCCACCCACTAGAATCGGCAGTTTGCCTCTGGCGGCAATATCATCGATAGCCTGGTTGGCCAGACGCTTGAAAACGGCCGCCGTGAAATCCTCATCCGGACCGACCGCATCTAACAGATGGTGCGGCACCAGCGCCCGCTCCTCGGCCGTCGGCTTGGCCGTGCCAATATCAGCTTCGCGCCGTACCGTCCAAGAATCGGCGCAGATAATCTCGCCGTCTAACCGCTGCGCGAGCCGGATCGCC
>DATCFR010000027.1:0-4275 GCA_036509405.1 Saccharimonadales bacterium (SeqCode) | reverse complement strand
GCTGAAGAGCAGTATGTCAGCCGGGCCGGTCTGAAGCTGGCGTCGGTGGCGCAGGCCTTGAAGCTGGACTTTCAGGATGCGGTCGTGCTCGACGTGGGCAGCAGCACTGGTGGTTTCACGGATTACGCCCTGCGCCACGGCGCGAAACGCGTCATAGCCGTAGAGGTGGGCCGCGATCAGCTGCACCCGACACTGCATGGCCACCCCCAGATTGAGCTGCATGAGCAGACCGATATCCGCGATATTCAGGAACTAAGCGTGCCAGCTGATATCGTCGTGATCGATGTGTCTTTCGTGAGTCTGCGGGATATTTTGCCGCATGTGGTGAAACTCAGTGCCAAGCGAACCAAGATAGTAGCCATGGTCAAGCCGCAGTTCGAGGCTGCAGCGAGTAACCAGAAGCACAAGGGTGTTATCAAGAATGACACCATGCGCCGGGGCATTCTCAAGGAGTTTGAGGCTTGGGCGCAAGGGCGCTTCGTTATCTTGGATAAAGCCGACTCTTCGGTCGCCGGGGCCAAGGGCAATCAGGAGCGCTTCTACCTCTTACAAAAAGCATAAGCGGGGTGCTACACTGAGCCGTATGTACTTCGCGTCTAGAGTTCAGGCCGGGCGTATGCTGGCCGCTGAGTTAGAAGAGAAATATCGCTATGAAAACTGCGCCGTGGTGGCGTTCAGCGATGGCGGTGCCATGGTCGGCGCTCAGATAGCCATACAGCTGCACTGTGTGCTGACGTTGCTGGAGAGCGCCGAGATCCTGCTGCCACGCGAGCCCCAAGCTGTGGCCGGTATTACCGGCAACGGCCGGGTGGCTTACAATCATAGCTACTCCGACGGTGAGCTGGATGAGCTGGTTGGCGAGAATTACGGTTTTATCGAGCAGGAAAAACTGACGCGCATGCATGATTTGAACAGCTTGGTCGGCACCGGTGGAACCATCAATCGGGAGCTGCTGAGCGGGCATAACATCATCGTCGTGTCTGATGGCCTCAAAACCGGGTTTTTAATTGACTTGGCGATCGAATTTTTGAAGCCGATCGAGCGGGAAAAGTTAATTGTGGCTGTGCCATTCGCCAGCGTGCAGGCGGTGGATAGAATGCATGTGCTGGCGGATGATTTGTACTGCCTGAGCGTTATTGAGACCTACATAGACACCGACCATTATTACGATAAACAGGATGTGCCCGATCACGAGACGGTGCTCAAGACTATTGAGCGTATTATCCTAGAGTGGAAGTAACTCCTGAGGCCTGAGTAGGGTCCAGCGTAGTGCAACCGGAACGGCGACAGGCCGTACCGCGTGTAACGCACTACTCACGAGCCCAGGAGTTACCCAAGATGTTTGCGCAGGGCTTCGACGTCTTTGAGCAGGGTAAAAGATTGCTTGTTTTGGAGCAGGCCCTTGCGCTCGAGAGCGGATAGTTCGCGGCTGGTTGTCTCGCGAGTGGCGTTAACCGAGCTGGCGATGTC
This sequence comes from Saccharimonadales bacterium (SeqCode), assembly GCA_036509405.1. Taxonomy (GTDB): domain Bacteria; phylum Patescibacteriota; class Saccharimonadia; order Saccharimonadales; family UBA4665; genus DATCFR01. The sequence goes on along the minus strand of DATCFR010000027.1, from coordinate 2,805 downwards.
TTGGTGGCGCAGCGGTACTTCTATGAGCAGGCCGCCGTTGGTTTGTTTGCCGAAGCGCTGGCTCATGGTTAACAAGAAGGAAATGATGCGTTCGCGCACCGTGCGGTATTCGAGCGTGAGGATGCGCTCACCGTGCAAGCGGTACATTTCCATCGTCATGTCGAGCAGAGGTGCCAGGCTGTCTGGGTGGTCCTTGATAAGTTTCAGGAAGGCTTTGCGGTCGATTTTCAAGGTTACCGTCGGGGCCAGTGCCTGGTAGATGATGTTGTGTTCGTGGCCGCTGATGGCCCAGATGAGCGGAAAAATCTCGTCCTGCTTGCGGATGATAAGCAGGTTCTCTTCGTTGTACTTGGTGATGTCGTAGGCTTTGACTAGGCCCTGGTAAATATAGAAGACGCCGTCGGGCGCGGTGCCGGGGCGGATGATAAAATCTCCCTTGCGGAAAGTTTGCTTGTGGCCGTGCAGCCTGAAGAACTCCACAAACTCCGCTGTCTGCTTGAACGTGGCCAGCATGGGGCTTATTATGATAGACTCAGCTCAAAACGTCAATTTAACTTCGGTGGAGGTGATGAAAATCGCACGCCGATGGTGAGAATTTTTACTCCCTTTCCGGTTACGCGAGAATATTATGAAAATAGTGACATAGCCGCTTGAAGGAGGCGTCACCATGGTCAGCCTAAAATTGATAGAAAAGCAGTTAAAAACCATCGGTTTCAATTATCACGGCTGGGGCCGTACCGAAGCCAAAGAACTCGCCAACATCCTCTTACCCGACGAAGAAATTTTTGAGTGCGTGAACGGTTTTTACGACGGCGGCTTCGCGCTGCTGGTAGCCACCGACGTGCGCGTCCTGCTGATCGATAAAAAACCGCTTAATTATTTAACGGTTGATGACCTGCGTTTCGACATGATTAACGAACTCGATTACAGCCATCGGTTGCTGGGCGCGCACATCTCGATTTCGGCTGGCAACAAGAATCTTAAATTTACCAGCCTGAATCAGCCGCGGCTGCGCAAACTAATCGGCCACGTCCAGCGCCGCATGGCCGAGGTCAAGCGTCAGCAGTCGACGCACCAGGAAGCCCAGAATCAGCACTTGGAACAGATCAATCAGCAGCTGCAGTCGTATTTGTTGGCGCAGTATGAACATCAGGAAAAGCTCCACGAAGAGCTTCGAAAAGTTCAGGATAGTGATAAGCCGGCAGCGGCCGTGGAAACACCTCAGCCAGTACAACCCAGCCGCGAGCTGGCCGACTACCTGTATGCCCAAAGTCTGTTGGCCCAGCACCAAGCGAGCGCTGGCGCAGCGCCCGCGCCGGCCCAGCCCGTGCTGGCCGCGAGTCGCCCGGCACTGCAGCCTTTTGGCGATCCCCTGGCTGACCTGTACGAGGAGGGTAGGCAAGAGATATTCGGCAAACGCGACCAGCGTTTGAGTGCCGCTCTTCCGGCCGCATTGCCGGCGCCGCAAGGCAAACCGGAGCTTCCAAAAGAAATCAGCGCCTTAGGCATTGCCTATTCCAAACTGCCGCAAGTCCTGCGGGGGCGCAAGTTTGGAAAGTCGCTGCTAGCCACGCCCAGTCAGGAGGCGGTTTCTGTACCCGCCAAGGCCTAGACTAGAACCAGCAGTAATACCGCTCGAACGGATCATTTGGAAACGTTAAACTTGAACTCCACCACATCTTCGGGCCGCATGACATAGGTTTTGCCTTCGGTGCGGACGTGGCCGCTAGCTTTGGCTGTCGCCAGCGAACCAGCCGCGATGAGATCTTGGTAGCTGACGATGTCGGCGGCGATGAAGCCGCGCTCGAAATCACCGTGAATTACGCCGGCGGCTTGCGGCGCCGTGGCACCGCGCGGAATCGTCCAGGCCCGGACTTCTTTTTCGCCGGCTGTTAAATAACTCTGCAAACCAAGTGTGTCATAGGCCGCGTGGATGAGCTGTAGCAGGCCGGATTCGTGCTGCCCGTAACTTTCGAGCAGTTCGGCGGCATCGGCGACGTCGAGATCTTTGAGTTCGCTCTCCAGCTTGGCGCAGACAAACAGCGCCCGTGCCGGCGCGACCAGCTCGCTGAGCTGCCGCCGGCGCGCTTCATCGTTCAGGCCGTCCTCGTCGAGATTGAATACATAGATGACCGGCTTCATGGTCAGCAACTGCAAATCGGCGATTGCCGCCCGGTCGATTTCCGGATGATCCCAAAGCGGCTGACCATCATTTAAAATTGTGTTCACTTGCTGATAGACAGATAGCAGCGGCTTTAATTTAGGATCAGCACGGGCCTCTTTTTCGAACTTCGGCAGGCGCTTGGCGACGGTTTGCAGGTCCGCCAGCACGAGTTCGGTGTTGATAACATCAATGTCTTTTTGTGGGTCGTGCTGCTCGTCAACGTGCGTGACATTCGGGTCGTCAAAGGCGCGCACCACTTGCACGATTGCCTGGGTACTGCGGATGTGGCTCAAAAACTGATTGCCCAGGCCCTCACCCTCACTTGCACCGGCTACCAAGCCGGCAATGTCCACGAAAGTCACCGTGGCCGGCACAATTTTATTGGTCTTATATAGCTCCGCCAGCTTTGTTAAGCGTTCGTCCGGTACTGGCACGATGCCGGTGTTCGGCTCGATGGTCGCAAAAGGGTAGTTAGCCGCCAGAATATTACTGCCAGTGAGTGCGTTAAATAGGGTGGACTTGCCAACGTTGGGCAGTCCGACGATGCCTATTGAGAGCATTTAAACCAACCTTTCCATTGTTTTCCAGGTCATTTGACAGTTGGTTTGAAAAATGAGCTTTGATAGAGCTATCACCTAAAC
>DATCFR010000026.1:0-3715 GCA_036509405.1 Saccharimonadales bacterium (SeqCode) | reverse complement strand
CGCGTAGAACATAATGCCGGTTATGACTAAGCTGGTGAGCGCTATGGCGGCACTTATATAGGCCCGGCTGGCACTTACCGGCCGGCCGGACAAACTGTTAGCCGCGCTGGTTACGAAACCAGATAGGCCGTTAGTGTTTTTCTGGAATAATGGATTGGCCGACAGCTGCACATTGACCGGAATATGACCGATGGCAACAGTGGTACTATGGCCAGCATCACCTTTCAAGGACATACTGCCAAGGCTGCCGCTACCATTGAAGTCACCCGCCGCCCGGCCGACCGCCTCTGTCTGGTCCGATCCGGCCTTCATGACGATACCCGGCAGCGCCGAGACGCTCACATAATCGCCGCTTTTAATAGGGCCGTTCTGGTTACTAACCAGCAAGCTGTAGCGCCCGCTGGCCGATACCAAAACCTGCTGCGCCGAGGTCGTCTGCGGCGTCAGCACGATGGCGGCGCCAATCGCCGGCACCACAGCGCCCAGCATATTGTGAATATCCTTGGCCGTGAGCGGAATAACCGTCGCGGCATCTTTCGGCGCGGCTTCGACCACCATTCCCGGCAGCACTGCTGCGCCGGCATTATAGCTCTGCGTCACAGCCGCAGGAGTAGCGGCACCAGCTGATCCGGCTATTAACAGACACGCCAAACCGCATAAACCAGCTATAAATCTGAAATGTTTACGCATACTTGGACCAGTATACCGCTTTTGTTTCAATCGAGCCGCTTGTTTTTAAGGTGTTTTTTAAGTAAAATACTTCGGTGCCATACGGGGACATAGCTCAGTTGGCTAGAGCACCTGCTTTGCAAGCAGGGGGTCCAGGGTTCGAGTCCCTGTGTCTCCACCATTAAGAGATAAACGAGGCTTCGCTCGTAATAGTTTCACTAACGACGCTTCGCTTATCCCAACAAAAAATCCCACCGGGATTTTTTGGGGCTGTAGCTCAGCTGGTTAGAGCGCGTCACTGATAATGACGAGGTCAGAGGTTCGAGTCCTCTCAGCCCCACCAACTTTCCAATTCTTTCAGTCACTTTTATATTTGATAATATACATATAGATGTTAGGGTAATACTATGTCCTCCTCTCGAGATGCACGGCTTGAGACTGTGTGTGCAATCTATGAAGCGCCTGTCGAAGACGGTTTATCCAGATTAGAACTATGGGAACAAGGCAGAAGCCCAGGCAGCTCCTGTACCCCTTCTAGTTTTGACGAGACCTATCGCGCCCAGATAGTTTCTCAGATAGATTTTCTCTTAGGCCCTAAAAGCAGTGCTAGAGTTTTGAGCCTTGGCTGCGGAAACGCTTTTATCGAAAGGGCGCTGCTTGAAGCGGGTCATGACGTGTTAGCTACCGATGTTTCAAGGCAAGCTCTCGCCTTTGCGCAGCGCAAAGGCCTGAGAACTAGATCTTTGGATGCAACCGTCGAGTTCCCTTTCCGTGGAGAGAGCTTTGATGCAGTCATCTCAGACGGGGTTATCGGACACCTGACTGATGAGCAACGGTCATTGCGAAGCTTTTTTGAAAGGTGCCGACCGATACTCAAGCACGGCGGCGTATTGTTCATGGGCAACGATGCGCCGATGACAGGGGAAGATATACAAGAACACCATAAACTCCCCGGTCTTTTCTGGTTTTCCGCCCAACGACTTGGCGATTCGCTTCACGAGGCAGGTTACAAGGACGTTAATACACGCCTGTTGCCATATTTCCGCCCCGAAGTTGGCACGAGGGATCGTGTACTCGCCTGGGGCACTAAATAAAAAGGCAGCTTAATAAGCTGTCTTTTGGGTTGGGCTTGCTTGCGATCCAGGCCGGCCGGGTTCGATCCTCGGTGCCTCCACCAGGTGCTATTACTTGATAGAATAAACTGCCAGACCGATACCTACTAAAACCAGTGCCAGGAAAGCCACCGTGCGCGGGTTAAGGCGTACGCGGTGATGAATCAGGTCAGAGAAGGCATCCATCAGGAAAGTCACGGAGCTAATCGCCAGGCTGGTGTAAATTGGCAGAATCGCTACGGCGTAGGCCTCAGGGATGGACCCCAGGAACCAAAGCGCCGGCAAAGCCGTTGAGCGGCGCCACTGCTTCCGTAAAACCTCGGTTTCCTTCTGCTTCTTAGGCACGAATGAAGTCCACAGCGCAGCCACGCCCAGCGTTACCACGCTGAAAATTCCCAGCACAACTGCCGGACCGAGTTCTTTCAGCAGCTGCCTGTACAAACCCTGATCGGCAGCGTCTATGATGGTTTGAATCAAAATTAGGCCCACTATCAGCCTCAGCGGCAAGGCGAAGCGCTCCCGGATATTATCGACATGCTGCGTGGGATGAACCACGAAAGCCACCAGCAGAACGATGATGGCCAAGAAGCTGTAGGCACTGGGGATATCATGATTAAAGAATGTGCCGACCAGTAGCGACAACGGCAATAGCAGCATCATCTGCAACGTCGAAAAAGCCGACATGGAACTAATGGTATTAACCGTATAGCTCGACAAAAACTGCTGAATGTTCCACCCCACGGCAAGAGCGATAACATATAGTAACAGATGCGGTGTATGAACAATGCGGCTCAGGTCGTGACCGTGGACGAAAAACGCGCACCAGATAAGACCAGGGATAAGAGCATAGCGCTGCAGGCCAAATGTGCGGATAGGCGCGACACCTCTCTCCTGCAGATACCGCTCGGTCAGCACATAGCCTTTGAAGCTTGTGCCCATGGCAAAAACCAGAACCGTCGGATAGAGATCCATCACTCGGAAGTATGACGTAAACCTCCGCTCCGTATCAAATTAAAAGAGCGCTACTAACCGTGCATATTATGGCGACGCGGCTGCTTAATTACCCTCCGGACAGAGCCTTGAGCGATTGATCTTTTCAAGTGACCGCGGAAAGGTGCATATAACGGTTTAAGGCGCTTAGGGCGCCGCATTACTCCCGTGACTCCCTGTATGTCTTCCTCGTCAAGCCTTTCCTCGGGTACATAAGCAACAATTGGTGCCTGAATTTTCTGCGGCCCCTGGGGAGGTAAGCCTGGCCATATCAGCTTATCTGCCGACCTAGAAGCCGGGATTCCGCTAGGATCGGGGGGACGATTAGGCGTACCGCCCAGAGCCATGGCTACTAGAGCGACAGCAAGTGCACCGCCATTATGTAGCGCGTCAGCCTGATCACGTGGCAGTTTTGGATCTATTCGGTCGGGAATCTGGTTTAATCGCATACTTTTTGTTTAAGATTTACTGTTTGGATTTTACTATACTTTAGTCCGTTTGTCAAGATACAGGCCGTTTCGAACAAATTAAAAAGAGCGCCTCTCGCAAGTTAGGGCGCTCTTTTGTCCGTGTAAAAACTGAATAGTGCAAATCAAACGTCAGGTCGGTTACAGAAACTGTATCTTGTCCAATCTCTCCGAAGAAAGGTTGGAAAAGTAGATTGCCAGTACTGATTAAACAATCTACCAAGATCGACCTAGCTCGCGAGGGATTGCTCCGCTCACTGCTAGTTTTCTCCCTAGAAAGGAGGTAATCCATCCGCACGTTCCCGTACGGATACCTTGTTACGACTTAACCCCAATCATCTCCCCTACCTTAGGGCCAGGCAAGCTGGCACGTCAGGTATTGGCGACTTTCATGGTTTGACGGGCGGTGTGTACAAGACCCGGGAACGTATTCACGGTAGTATAGCTGACCTACCGTTACTAGCGATTCCGACTTCA
>DATCFR010000025.1:0-3886 GCA_036509405.1 Saccharimonadales bacterium (SeqCode) | reverse complement strand
ATCATGCCGGCGATCTTTTGGTCCAGCTGGACGTTGAGCTCGTTGGCATCCATTAGCAGTAAGCAGACATCGGCTTGCTCAATGGCGGCCAGGGCGCGAATGACACTGAAGCGCTCCACGCCAACCTGGATTTTGCCGCTGCGGCGGATGCCGGCGGTATCCAGAAACTCCACTTCCCGCCCCTGATAGCGGACCACTGTTCGATTGACGTCGCGCGTGGTACCAGCACGATCGGCCACGATCGCCTGCTGTTTCTTGGCCAAGGTGTTAAAAAGCTGGGATTTGCCGACATTCGGCCGACCGAGGATGGCGATGCGCAGGCGGTCGTCGTCTTCTGTCTGGGTGGCTTTGGGGATAACTGCTACAAGGGTGTTCAGCAGCTGCTCAATGCCCTTCTGCTGAGTGGTGCTGGTGCGGATGATGGGTTTGATGCCCAGGCGGTCAAAACCGCTCAAATCGGCCCTCTTAGCCTTGTCGAGCTTGTTAATAATAAGAAACACTGGCTTGCGGCTCTTGAGCGCTAGCTTGGCGACGCGCCGGTCCTCTTCGGTGATGGGTACGTCGGCCTCGACCATTACCCAGATAACGTCGGCGCTGTCGGCAGCCTGCGTGATCTGTTCTTGAATGGTGAATTCGAAGTCGTCATCCGGATCTTTGACACCGGCAGTGTCGACCAGCCAAAAGCGCTGGTCTTTGTACTCGGCTTTAGCCATGATGCTGTCGCGAGTGGTACCGGCTTCGCGGGCCACGATGGCCTCGCGCCGTGCCAGGATCACGTTGAATAAGCTGGACTTGCCTACATTGGCCCGGCCGACGATCGCTACAATTGGTAAATTTTTAGCCATTTACAGCCAGTATAACAGATAAGCGGCGTTGACAGAAGTGTGAAATTATATAATTTTATACTTGCCTGGCGCGAGGTCGTCTAGCTGGTAGTCGCCGAAGCTTGCACGATTGAGTCGCATGACTCTATATCCTAAAGCGGCGAAGGTGCGGCGGATTTGGCGGTTGCGGCCTTCGGCCATGGTGACGCGCCAGTGCTTGTCGTCGCTTATTGGGTGGAGCTTCAAAGCGCTGAGACCATCGTCCAGAGTGACGCCTCTTTCTATTGCGGCCTGATGCGCCGGCGTTAGCGCGCTATCGAGCGCGACTTCGTAGACTTTGGACTTGGCATAGCGCGGATGCGTCAGCTGGTTGGCTAGCTCGCCGTCATTAGTTAAAAGCAGGAGCCCGGAGGAGTCTTTATCCAGCCGACCAACTGGCTTGAGTCCGTGGTACTCAGATGGCAGCAAGTCATAAATGGTGGTGCCGCCTTGCCCGTCGCGGGAGCAGATGTAGCCGGCCGGCTTATTGAGCATGATGGTCAGGTGCGGAGCCGCTGTGATAATCTGGCCGTCAAGTCTCACTTCATCACTATCGGTTGCATCATCGCCTACTTTGGCCGGGCGCCCGTTGAGGCTTACTCTACCGGCTTGAATGGCTGTATCGGCGGCTCGGCGGCTCAAACCGGTCGCTTGGGCCAGTAATTTATTGATGCGCATGTACTAATTTTAGCGCACGCGCTACAAAGCTATGCTGTCTGGGTCGGCAGGATTAGGGGGAGCGGCCGCTGGGGCTGTGGGTGACTGCGCTACGCCAGAGGGGACATCGTCGGGGTTGGCGGGTGGCGTGATAACTGGATTAGGGGGAGCCGATGCCTGAGGCGCCTTAGGATCATCGGCAGCAATAACCGGCGCAGCCGCGGGTGTGCCTTGCTTGTTGGCTTCCTTAGCTTCCTCGAGAGCCAGCAGCGTGTTAATATCCGTCTTTGGCTCGGCATCTAAGGGCTTGATGATCTTTTTGTTGCGGCCATCGGCTGGCGGCTTGGCTTCCTCATCCTCGGGCGGAGTTGTGAGCGCGCTAGGAGCCGCGACCTGAATAGCTGGCGCCACGGTAGGTGTGATTGTCTCTGCAGCGGGCTTTTCCGTGCTGTTAACGAGAGCTTCGGCGGCATCCGCAATGAGCTTGTCATCGGCAACCGCAGTAGCGGTATCTGCCGGGGGTGGTTCAGGCGCGGGGGCCGTGGGCTCAATGAGGGGGGCCGTGGGCGGATCAGCGGCAGGCGGCGCGCTCTCTGCGGGAGAAGGCTCTGGGGTGGGGAGCGTCGGTTCTTCGGTAGCGCCGGCCACAAAGTCCTCCACCTTGGCTTCCACGTCGGTTTCTTCCTGAGTAGTTGATTGGGCGTCATCGGCCGTCACTTGGGCTGGGGCAACCGTGGTGCTTGGGCTATCTGGCACAGCTGGCGGAGGTGGGGGCGTTGGTGCCATGGGCTCGGGTATCGGCGTGGCGACGGGTTCAGGTTGAGGCACAGCCGGAGGAGCTGCTGGCGCCGTGGCTTCGGCAGGAGCTGCCGCGGGCTGAGCCGCGTCAGCGTCCGCCTCGTCGCCGAGCAGTTCGTGCGAGACTTTGACGATATCTTCAAGAGTGACTTGGGATTTAACCAGATAGCGGTCGGCACCCAAACTGGCGGCCCGCTGCTGATCGTCGCTTTGTCCCAGTGCGGTCAGCATAATGACTTTAACGTCTTTAATTTCGGGCGTGTTGCGCAAGATATCGAGCATTTCGAAGCCGCTGATTTTCGGCATCATAACGTCGGCAATAATTAGATCGGGTTTTTCGCTCTTCGCGAGAACCAAGGCTTCTTCACCGTCTTTGGCGGCGACGATTTGATAGCCCTCAGCTTGTAAACGCGCCTCGTAGATTTCGCGCAGATTATTGTCATCTTCAACCAGCATCAGTTTTGGCATGACGGTCAGCCTCGTGTAATTTCGCTTATGTTTAGGATCATCTTCATTGTATCATGTCGAAACTGAAGAATTAACAGGTTTGGTGGCGGCTTTGTCCGGAGTTGCTGCAGCCAGCTGTTTGGCTCTTTCTGAACTCAGGCGCGGCAGGTTGATATAAAATGTACTGCCCTTGCCGAGTTGGCTTTCCACCCAGATCCTGCCGTTGTACAGTTCGATGATTTTACGGGAGATAAACAGGCCCAGACCGGTGCCGCCGATAGTGCGGGTGGCCGAATTATCGATTCGGTAGAATTTCTGGAACAGATGCGGTACGTCATCGGCCGAGATGCCTGGTCCGGTGTCGCGGATATAACATTGGACCACTTCGTCGTTGCCGGTTAGACCGACAGATACCTTACCCTCGGTGGTGAATTTCACCGCGTTATCGAATAGGTTGGTGATAACCTCACGTAAGCGGTCAGCGTCGACGTAAATGTAATACAGCGGCCTGATGGCGCGTTCGCCACCGGAAGTGTGGGTGGCATTGATGGTACTGCTGCTGGCGCCGCTGAGCAGCTCCATGAATAATCCCTTTTTCTCGGCTACCAGGCGCAGATCGCTGACTAGCTGCTCGAGGAACTCGCCGAGTTCCACGACGCTGGGGTGGCTGGTAAGCCGCCCGTCCTCGGCTTTGGCACTAGTTAATAAGTCTTGGAATAGCTGGCCGAGATGCTGCGTCGAGCTGTGGGCCTTCTCCAAGTAGCCGCGGGCTCGGTTGTCAATTGTCGCGACCTTGTCATTCAAAGACAAGGCTAGATAACCCTCAATGGCGGCTACTGGCGTACGCATTTCGTGGCTGGCAGTGCTGATGAAATCAGCGCGCTGCTGCTCTTGGGCGCGCTGCTGCGTAGTGTCGCTGATGACTGCCACGGCGGCGGTGACCCGCTGGTTATCCGTGAGGGGCGAAAGGCTCAAGCTGATAGGCAGCTGCTTTTTGTTGCGTGTTACCAGGAAACAGTTTAGCTTTGTGCTTTGCCCGGCCGTGAAAATTTGCCGAAATGGATCTTCGGCCTCCTCGTACGGCTCGCCTCGATCATTGACCAAGTGCAGTACGACTTGGG
>DATCFR010000024.1:0-3885 GCA_036509405.1 Saccharimonadales bacterium (SeqCode) | reverse complement strand
CGGATAATGTTTGACGGCATAGGCCCACACGCCTAGGCTACCCAAAATTGCCACGCTCGAAACTACTAAACCAGCCGTACTGAGGCCGCGCTTAGAACTACTGCGCGACATGGTACCCATAATCAGACCGGCAAGTCCGAGCACCAGACCAAGCAGTACAATGAACAGCGCGCCAACAATACCGGCGATGCCGAATAACAGCGCCAACACAGCCTTATTGTCGCCGCTGTGCTGGCCCGGCAAGGCCACGGCATATGCCGGCACTCCGGCAGCAGCTGCCAATGGCGCGTTGAGCGGCTGGGGCGGCGCGGCAGCCGGCTGATTTTGAATCACCTGCTCAATCGGCGAGCTCGAGGGCTGGGCAGCCTGAGCAACTGGCTGGCCACAGTTGCCGCAGAAGGCGGCGTCGGCATCTAAAGCATGGTGGCATTTGGAACAATTCATAGTGTCAGGATTGTGGATTTTTCAAAATCATGCCTATTTAAGCATTTTTACCGCAGTGTGCGCAATAAAGGTTGTGGTGAGGATTGGGATGGCCGCAGGAGCGGCAAAATGAATTGTCGCCGACCACACTCAGGCCTCTTTCCCGGTCCTGATCATTGGCGCGTAAAAATACCGCGAACAGGCCGAGGCTAACGCCCAAGGTAATCGCTACCGACGCGTCAGAATACAGCAGAGAACCTGAAGACATGCCAAAGTCATAGGCGCCGTGCACGAGTATGGCGCCAAGTAGCGGCAAGCCAACCAGCCACGGCGAGCGGCGCCCCAGCTTGCAGCGGATTAGGCAGTAGCCAATTAGCCCGGTTATGGCGGCATGGAAAAAGGGCGTCATAAGCAAGCGTCCCAAGCCAGTTTGGGTGCCAAACTGCAAGGTATACAGCAGATTTTCGGGCAGACCAAAGCCGAGCCCGGCCAGCGCGAAGTAAATCACGCCGTCGGTATATTCATTAAAGTAGCGCCTTTTGTACAGCACGAACGCCAGCGGCAGGAATTTGCAGCTCTCTTCGATGGCGCCCACGGCCAGCGCCGCCGGCAACAGCGTGCCGTAGGATGCTCCAGGCAACAGGTGGCTGACTGGTATCAAACGGTTCTCCAGAAATGCGGCCATAACCGCGCCCAGCATCCCGAAACCAGCGGCCAGCCACAGCATGCCAATCGGCTCTTTCTCGCCATGGTCGCGCGAAATCAGGAACCAGGCCAGACCGACGGCCAGACCTATGAAAGTCGTGAGCATTACGAAGAGCAGCATGCTAGTTTTTGTTCTTTAGGTTACGGCCATAGTATACACTAGAGGACGCGCCCTACCCCAAGCCCCGGTAGCTCAGCTGGATAGAGCAGAGGACTTCTAAGCCTAAGGTCGCAGGTTCGAATCCTGCCCGGGGTACCAGTGGCAGTTTGATGATCCTGTGATCGTCAAGCTGCCGCTTCTATATTCGGCCAGGATGAGAACCGAAGGTGCGGCGAACGAGGAGCACAGGTCAAGAATGTGCTTGCATATTCTTGCCGAGCACCGCAGGGAGGAGCGCGAGCGAAGCGAGTGCGATATCCTGCCCGGGGTACCATTCCTGCCTTCTCTCACTTATAGAGGTTATTTGTAGGCGCCAAGGTTGACACAACCTTCATTTTAGTGTATTTTTGGGTTACTCTCCAGGGAGACACTTATGACTGAAGGCAATATATTTGATACCAAGATACAGGACTTAATCGAGCAGCTGGGTCTGGATGAAATAGAGGACGCGCTCAGGCAAGAAGAGCCGGAAGACATTGCCAGCCCTCCTGAAGGCACCGAGCTCGAAATGGTCTGGACTGGCAACAAGCCTAAACTTTGCTTGGACTTTATAGACTACGTAGCACGACAAGATTTCGCGGGCGCAGCAGAGATTACGGTGGCGGGTGATACCGAGCCTGAAGACGCCGATCAAGCTAACAGACAACCTGGCTGGTCCATAAAAGGATACGGGGTAGGCGCCTATCTGGCAGGCAACGAGCCTCGGACCAGTTTGCCCTTCAATGTTTTTATTTGCGAAGATAACCGGTTGTGGGTGTGGATGTCCGGTAAGAACGGCGACGCGTTTGCTACTGCCGTGCCATCTGATTCTTTTCGCGCAGTTAAAGAGCGGGAGACTCTCGAGCCTGATTCAGTTGTCCCTGTGCCGAAAGGCGACCGGTACGGCAATTTACTCCCTCCCGCTATTGGACATTTCGTCTTAGGCTACCAGCCCCCAGAATACAAAACTGTTCCTGGCGCCTGGGTGGACACGGACATGGGAGGCTATAATGAGCCGGATATCAAACAGGTAGTATCCCCTGGTGTTGATCTTATTCGCTTCGAAGCGCTTGAGTTGGAGCGTGTGCTTACTATTCATGCCTTGCACGCTTATGAAGCGGCTCATGGCCTGCTGGATCCTGACGGCTCAGAAACCGCAGCCTTCGACAGGCAAAGATTTGATCCCCTCCCCCTTGGCCATGATTTTCTCTGGAGTGGTTATTAGGGCTTCCATTCCCTTTGGGAATAAAATGACAATAGCCACAACTCCGGTGCTATAATCAGCGTATGCTTAGCAACTTCGCAATCCTCGGCCTGGTGGGCGCATCGGCGGTTATTCTTATACTCGTGCTGGCGGTAATTCTCATATTTGAGATAGCTATGCTGGTAAATGCCATACAAAACGCATATATCACCAGTAATGCCAGAGCCTTATGGATCGTAGGGATGCTATTGATCCACCCTCTGGTCGCTATCGCTTATTACTTCACCGATTACAAGAAGTCAGCGTAGCTTTTGACTGCTGCGATGCAGATCACGATATTTGGAGCCAGCGGCAAAGTTGGCAGTTTGGTGGTAGCGCAAGCGCTCAAGCAAGGCTACAGCGTGGTGGCGTTCGTGCACAGTCGGTCGCGGCTGCCCGAAAATCCCAATTTACGGACCGTAAAGGGTGATATTTATAACGCTCAGGATGTTGCTAAGGCAGTGGCCGGCTCAAAGGCGGTTATCAGCGCTCTCGGCAGCTGGGGTACGCCTAAAAAAGATGTTTTAACTGTGGCTATGCGGCACATTATTCCAGCTGTACAGAGCGGGACGCGTATCATTTCATTAACCGGTTCGGACGCCCGGGCCGACGGCGACTCTTTGTCGCTATTGCACCGGCTTAGCCATGCCTCGATTAAGCTCGTGCCTGGCGTTAAAAAAATTCTGGCCGATGGCGAAGAGCACATCCATTTGCTCGAGGCCAGCGGCCTTGATTGGACAGTCATACGTTCGCCGGTTATGAATGAACGCGGCAATCCGGAGCATGCCACGCTGACAGATAAGCGGCCGGCGCCATGGGGCACTATCAACCGTCATGCCGTGGCCGCGAGCCTGGTAGATTTAATCGATAATGGCCAGTATAGCCGGCAGGCGCCGTTCATCGCACGTACTTAGTCAGTAGGTAATCGATTGGGTTTGGGCAGGAATAGCGAGCAAGGGTTGAAGTCGACTGAATGGTAGTTCAGCCGTTGGTGCCTGGATGCGAGAGGCTTGATTGAAATTTCTGTAGTCCGTAACCTGCTTGTTACCATAGAAATCCTTAGATTCAAGCCTAACCATCTGCTTTGTGCCCGCGTCGACATATAAGACAGCGCTGGTGAGAGAGTCAAAGGCTTGATCATTCATGAAGCGCTTTATGTCACTGCTTGATATACCAAAAAGAGCAGCCGCTTTCGTATTGTAGGCTGTGAGTTTACCCGTGTTATACGTAACTTTGTAGATATAGACTTTTTCCCCGCCCAGGGTAGACTTAACAACCTGCTTGGGATTGTACTGATACGGTTTATTAACTTTGACATAATTAACCAGGCTGGCCCTATCTTGAGCAGAAAGGTTAGCGTGTAGGTATTGACCGA
>DATCFR010000023.1:0-5595 GCA_036509405.1 Saccharimonadales bacterium (SeqCode) | reverse complement strand
CCGGGCATTCCCGGCCTTTCCCTGCAAGCCCTGGGCGCTGCTGAACTAGATCTAAGCGATATCGAACCCGGCGAAGACTTCGGCCTGCTGGCCATTCTGGGCATCCCCCTGCCCGACGCCTCTTTCAAAACTCCTTGGTAGCTAAGAGCTATTCCAACTGAGCAATAACCCGCGCGGGCGCACCGTCGAGCGATAGTTTAATTGGCAGCGCATAGACAGTAAACTCCTTGCCTGCCAGCTCGGCAAGATTGGTGAGATTCTCAATAATCAGCACGCCGGCGCCGAGCAGAGTTTTATGGACTGCGTACGGCGGGTGGTCCGGACCGCATGAATCAAACCCGACCATTTTAACGCGCTGGCTCACCAGATATTCAGCCACCTCCGCCGGCACTTCCGGATAATCCGTAAAGTAGGCCGGATCATCATACGACTCGCTCAGGCCAGTGTGAAACAGGACGATGTCGCCTTCCCTGGCGCCTGCCGTGCGCAGCTTCTCCAGATCAAACTGCCTATTCTCGACTTTGACATAGACGCCCCGGCCTACGAACTGATCAATCGGTACCGCGTCGAGCCGCTGGCCGTCGGCCAGCATGTGCAGTGGCGCGTCAATATGCGTACCGACATGCGTCCCCACCGACACGTAATGATCGTTGAAGCCGTCTTTCTCAAAAACGCCGGCAGCCTCAATTTTCGTCGCCGGATCGCCCGGATACACCGGTGTCTGCTCGTTCAACACAACTGTGAGATCAATGATTTTCATGCCTCAATCATAACATTCTGGTTATGTAGCTACACGCTCTTCTCTAGAACGCTGCCGCCCAATAAACCACCCACAAAAGTAAAGGCAGCCGTCGTATATGTCGAATTCACAAGAGCAAGTACAAATGCTACCGACAAGCCGCAGACAAAGAAAATTACCCTTACCTTCTGGTCCAATTTGTGCTTCTCAAGCTCATTCTTCTTCATGCTATCTTTTACATATTCTGAATCAGGGTAACCAACTTATTACGCTCATCGTCGGTAATATCGCTCGGAATGGATAGCCGCGCCACTCGCTCAGACCCAAAATTCTTAGTTAAAGTTGTCAGCGGTACAGAGGAAGTTTCCAGTGCACTATTTTCTCTTTCCTCAGTCAGTGAATTGCCGTGTTTTTTGTCCGACTCCTCTCCTAAAGAGTTATTGATGGAGCCAAGGTTTAATCCCTCCTCCACTCCGCTTCCCTTGCTCCTTAGACGATTACCATCCAATAGTCCCGCAAACTCCATAGATGTGCGGAA
Organism: Saccharimonadales bacterium (SeqCode); assembly: GCA_036509405.1. GTDB lineage: Bacteria > Patescibacteriota > Saccharimonadia > Saccharimonadales > UBA4665 > DATCFR01. The sequence continues at coordinate 4,318 of DATCFR010000023.1, read as the reverse complement.
TAAGGAGGTGGCCTTGTCTTTAACATTTGGGAGAATACCAAAATCATTCACAAGGATGTTCGGAAGAAGATCGGGTAAGTCTTGACCCTGGTATTTGGCGTACAGCTGGTCAAATAATGCCGGGCTAAGACCAGCATCGCGGATCGCGGCCATGCGATCTTCTGAGGTGGTAGGAAATAGAATTTTTTGAGCTATTGGTGTAAGAGAATAACTGGTAGCCGTTTTTTGTATCAAACCATATTGCTGTAATGCAGCTACTGCCCGGAGGAATGCGCCATTATTGCTACCTTTGTAGCCCATACCAGCTGCGAATGTTTCTCGGTTGTAGCTCGGTGCTGAACCTAGCTTCTTGGATAGCTGATGTATTTTTTCGACCGCCTCCCCTAGCGGAATACCTGGATAAGCTCTACTTCTTGCTGTTGCCATAATGATCTCCTTAGTTACTACTCTCTAGTTTAAAAGAGCTCACTATGCAAGTCAAGAAAGTTTAGTTAACTCATCGTTGTAATAATGCCTGCAATCTTAATTCTTTTCTGTTCAGTGGTATCGCGAGAGCGGACGGTAACGGTGTCATCTTCCAGCGTGTCGAAGTCGATGGTAACGCAGTACGGCGTGCCGATTTCGTCCTGGCGGCGGTAGCGTTTGCCGATGTTGCCGTTGTCGTCGTACATGACGGCGCCGAACTCTTTCTTAAGCATTTTGTAGACTTCCCTGGCCTTGTCGGCTAGTTCCGGCTTGTTCTTAAGCAGCGGGCTGACGGCGACTTTAACAGGCGCAAGATCGGCCGGCAGCTTAAGGTAGGCGCGCTTCTCACCGTTGACTTCGTCCTCAGTGTAAGCCGCTGACAAAACAGCCATCATGGCACGCTCGACGCCGAAGCTCGGCTCAATCACATGCGGCACGAACGGTGCACCGCCATCTTTGGGCCGGTATTCCATGCTTTTGCCCGAGGCCTTCTGGATGTTCATGAGGTCAAAGTCGGTGCGGTATGCCAGCCCAAGCAGCTCTTCGCGGCCGATTGGGAAGTCGAACTCGAAATCGATGGTGCGTTTGCTGTAATGGGCGCGGTCGGCGTCCGGGACTTCCAGTTCGTGGACTTTGTCTGCCGGCAAACCTAACGCTTTGAGGAACTTGTGAATGTCTTTACGCCACTGCTCAAAAGCCTTTTCCCATTCTTCCGGGTGCACGAAATACTCGATTTCCATCTGTTCAAACTCGCGTGAGCGGAAGATGAAGTCGCGGGGGGATATCTCGTTCCTGAAGGCCTTGCCTATCTGAGCCATGCCAAACGGCACGTCCGGATAAAAGCTGTCGACCACGTTCTTGAAGTTCGTGAAAATTCCCTGCGCAGTCTCCGGACGCAGATAGCTGATCGATTTTTCATCCTGGACCGGGCCGATATTCGTCTTGAACATCATGTTGAACTGGCGCGGTTCGCTGAATTTGTCTTTGCCACAGACCGGGCATTTCTTATCTTTGATATAGTCTTCGCGCAAGCGCGCGTGGCAGTTCTGACATTCCACCAACGGGTCAGTAAAGGTGTCGACGTGGCCGCTGGCCTGCCAGACTTTCGGGTTCATCAGGATGGCCGAGTCGATATCGTACATGTCATCACGTGAGCCCACGAACGTTTCCCACCACAGGTTCAGGATTTTGCGCTTGAGTACGGTGCCCAGCGGGCCGTAATCCCACGTGCCGGCCAGGCCGCCGTAAATTTCGCTGCCCTGATACATAAAGCCGCGCCGCTTGCACAGGCTGACTATGGTTTCGAGGCTAACTTCTCCGCTCATCTTAGGAATAAGTATAACGTATGGCGCGCTGACCCCATACTGTTTTAGCTCATACTAAAAGAGGCGTATCTTTATACACCTCTTTTTGCTGGATTGCTGCGTGGGCAAATTATCCGTGAAGTACGCGCGGTTGTTCGACCGGAGGCTGACTAGCGTGGGCCGCGATGCGCGGTACTGGCGCTACTTCCGGTACGCCGCCAACTTCTTGCGGAGCCCGGGCAGCACGGTAGGCGACAATATCAACCGGAGCGGCAGTTTGAGCCTCTTCAAGCGTCATATGAGCGCCGGTTGCAGCTTCCCTGCCGAGCATGCGAGCTTCATCAGCACTTACGGCTGGCATTGCGTCTGATCCAGTCAGCCCTTCTAAGGCTCTGGCTCTCAAGCTGCGCTGTCTTATGCGTCGCAGTTTAGCGTCCGGCAAATTGTCGGCCTGGCCGGAACCTTCGCCGGTACTTTGCCAGCGGAGAGGAGCTTTATTGGCGGCGGCGAGTTTTTGGCCAAGCGTCTCTCGGGTGCGGCGCTGTTTAAGTGATGCTTTGGGGGTGATTCGTTCTCTAGACATTTTTTTGTTTTCCTTTACTGTACTGATACTAGCACAAAGTTGCTGTAATGTCAACTAGAGTGCCCTCTACGATCTGGGTATGTGCGTTTGCAGCATGGTGCGAATTAGTGGCGCGATCACCGGCAGCGCGGCCTCAATTCCCTGCACTTTCTGCAAATCGGCTGGCGGGTGGCCGCTGGAGAGCAAGCGCAGAGTCTTAATATGGTCGGCATTGAAGTGGCCGCTGGCGTGCGGCGTGAAGGCCATGGCATCAAAGTCGAAATTATAGGTGTGGTCGAGGGCGAGTTTTTGGTCGGCGGTATCGGTGCGCAAGTTTGGGCTGTGGCCAGCTATGCGCAGCAGGTGCGTTTCGAACCAGAGGCGAATGAGGCCGGCGTCGATGGCCGGATCGTCCAGAGCCTGGAAAGCCTGCTCCAAAAGCGCAAAATACTCGGCCTCCGGGTTATCTTCGGTGACTTTGTTAAGCAGTTTGATGAGTTCGTAGCCGAGCTGGACGCGGTCGAGATTGCGCACGATGCGGCCGTAGTGCTCGTTCAAGCGGGTTGAGATCAGGGTGCCAATTTCTCCCCTGCCCTGGATGAAGGTGATGTCGCTGATGCTGAACAGTTCGATGCCGCCGGCCAGTTTGCTTTTGGCGCGGCGGACGCCGCGGGCCATCAGCCGCAGTTTGCCGTGATCGGGTGTCAGAAGCGTGACGATGCGGTCCGCCTCGCCGTACTCGGTGCGGCTCAGCACGATGCCGCGGGTGACCAGCTGGTTCACGTTGTTACAGGGGTCAAGGCCTGCACCTGGGCCAGCAGCTGGCGTAGGCTGGTACGCGGTTTATAGAGATATGTGTGGACGCCGAGCTCGGTCTCCAGCAGCTGGCGGCTGTCGCTGAATTCGGCGGGCGGCACCTGGCTATGAATGATCACCGGGATAGTCTGCCAGTCTATATAAGAGCGAAATTCGTAAAGGAACTCAATGCCGGAATGTTCGACTAGCTGCAACTCGATGATGACAATGTCGGGCCGCGCGGCGTCGGCAGCGGTGATGGCGGCCTGGGCACCCGGTACGGTCACGACTTGGTGGCCATCGGCAGTCAGGGCCTGCGTGTAGGTTTCGCCCAGGCGACGGTCGGGTTCAATTAAGAGGATGCGCGGCATGGTTTAGACCAACTGAATTTGCTGGCTGGGTTGCAGCACCGTACCCAGGCCGTACAGGCGGTGATGGCGCGAGGCGGTGAGGTTAAGGCGCATGGCGTGCAGAATGGTGTCGGCTACGAAGATGCCGGCGCCACTGCTATGGGTGAAGTTGAGCAGCGGCTGGCGGCTGTGGCGCTGCAAGCTGCGGCCGCGGCGCAAGGCCTCGTTGGTAAGCTGTTTGGTCTCGGCGTACAGGCCGGCGACGATGCCATAGCGACTGCGGTGCGTGGCCAATTGAAGTTTGAGGCGCGAGCCGTCTTGCGCCGGTAACGCTTCGATGAGTGACGCGCCCAAGCTAACTAGCGCCGCTTGCAGACCCTGGCGATGCGCCAGCACCGGACCGTAGCGACCGGCGATATTCAACTCCAGCGCCACACCATAGCTCTTGGCCAAGGAGTCCAGCTGCTGGCCGGTATCATACAAAATTGAGGCGACCGACACCGATTCGGGGGCCAGCTCGGCCGGCTCCAGGCTGAGGCGTACGCCCAGCGCGTAGTTGTCTAACAGGCGCAGAGCTGAGTCGGCGGTGGTGCGAATGCCGGCAAAGTCGGGAGTGCCACCGAGCTCGCCGCGCTCGGCTTCGCGGGCGATTTGCAGCAAGGGCAGCTTCAGTTCTTCGGCCACGCTGAGCAATAGCTGCTGCGACAAAATCGGCGATATACTACCTTCCGCCATGAATGGCTGCTTCCCCTTTTAGCTACTCTGATTATAGCACTAGGGCGAGAAGCTGAAGTGAGGCAGAATGTTGCTGTTGAAGTCGCTGAGGTACTGGCTGCCCTGTG
>DATCFR010000022.1:0-6271 GCA_036509405.1 Saccharimonadales bacterium (SeqCode) | reverse complement strand
TCTTCAGCGGTTAGTTCGATGTTGGCAGCTTCGTCCACCGCAAATCCTGGCTTAGTTATGACTTTGCCGCCCACCTTCGCCTTGCCCAATTTGATGTAGCTCTCGGCTTGGCTGCGTGTTGGCACTAAACCGCGGCGCACCAACTGCTGATCTAAACGAGTTTTCACTCCTTTAGTCTAACATTCCTCTCCTGGCACCCTGCTTAAAGTGATATAAAAAGTATATCAACTTGATATACTAAGTATATGCAATCAGACACCCCCTCCCAACAGACTGGTAAAACTAAACCAAGGCGCACCCACAAGGCCAAAGCGGTGCGAATTATGATTTCACTGCCCGAGGGATTACTGGCAGAAATTGATAAAGCGGCCGAAAAAGACTACACCAGCCGCAGCGACACCATTCGAATGGCAATTTTGTGGTACTTACGACCCCAAGGACGTGATCTCGATCAAACTGACCCCGAGCAAATCATGAAAACTCTGCAGCACCGTCAAACCCGCGCCGGACTGCGCAAAATGCTCAAAGAAATTACTCCTTAACGCGTTCTCGGTAGGCACCGCTAGCGGTGTCAACGGAGATAACGTCGCCCTGTTTGATGAAAGCCGGCACCTTAACGGTGATGCCCGTTTCCAGCGTCGCATCTTTGGTAATGGAGGAGCTGGTGTCGCCCTTGACGACGTTTTCGGTGTAGGTAACTTTGAGCGGCACGTTCTTGGCAAGCTCAACGGTTATGGGCTGATCATTAAAGAACTGCAGCTGGACTTTGTCGCTCTCCTTCAGGTAGCCTGCGTCATCGCCAACCAGATCGGCCGGTACTTCAAACTGCTCGAAGCTTTCTTCGTTCATGAAGAAAAAAGTCTTGCCATCATTGTAGAGGTACTGGACAGTCTGACTGGTTACGTCGGCCCTATCAAGCTGCTCGTTGCCTTTGAAGGTTTTTTCCAGCACTTTGCCGTCGAGCAAACTTTTAATACGCACGTTGACGATCGAGCCGCCGCGGCCCATGACTTTCTGGTTATAGTCGACGACGCGAAAGGGCTCGCCTTCCCACTGGAAGACAGTGCCCTTTTTAAGATCGGTAATACTCAGTGCCATAGTCTAGTTGCTGGCGACAAACGGCAGCAATGCGAGGTGCCGGGCGCGCTTGATGGCGACGCTTAGGTGGCGCTGCTCGGTTTCGGTCAGGCCGGTTTTCTTACGGGTTTCAATCTGTCCGTAGACATTCACGTAGCGCTGCAAGGTCTTAAAATCCTTGTAGTCAAAATAGGCTACGTCAGTGCGGTGTTTAAAAATCTTTGCCATTAATTACTCCTTAAAATGGTATGTCGTCTAAATTGATAGGTTCATCGCCGATGTCTTCGATGACAACGTCGTCTTTTTTAGGTTTTTTCGTGGGTTTAGGTTTGTCATCGCTAGAAGTTGCAGGCGCAGAACTGCCTGCTGGGGCTCCGCCGCCTTCATTATCGCCGCCGGCGCCGCGGCTATCTAGGAAAGTCACGTCATTCGCCAAGACTTCGACCTTGCTGCGCTTAGCGCCATCTTGTTCCCAAGAGCGTGATTGCAAGCGGCCCTGCACCAGGCAGCGGCGGCCTTTGCTCAGATATTGTGCTACCCGTTCAGCCAAGGGGCCCCAGCATACGCAATCGATGTAATCGGTGACTTCTTGCCACTCGCCGCCGGAGTCTTTGTAAGCCCGGTTCAGCGCCAGGCTGAAGCTGGTGACGTTCTGGCCGTTCGGCGTTTGGCGCAGTTCAGGGTCACGGGTTAGATTTCCCATTAATGTTACTTGGTTAAGGCTTCGTGCCATGCCATCCTCCTTGCTTATAAGACCTATGTCTCGCTTAGTTTGTACCTTTACCCTACGCCGGGGCGGAATCTTGCGTCAAGCGTAAGCTCGTTCCGAGCCGCCGAACTTAACGATTTTTTAAGACTTCTCTTCTTTATCGTCGTCTTTGTCATCCTCGCCGCGCTCATCGCGCTTGGCAGCCTGTTCGGCTTTCAGCGCCTTGGCGGCCTCGGCCTTGGCGATGGCCTTCAGGTCCGGCTTGGTGATCAAAAAGCGGATCACTTCGTCGGTGATGTTCAGCGTGCTCTCGACCTTGGCAACAGCTTCGCCGGGCAGTTCAACGCTATAAAACACGTATACAGCGTGCTCATTACCCTTGATTTTATAGGCCAAGCGGCGCTTGCCCCAATTGTCGTCGCTGACGACTTTGCCGCCATTATCGGTGACGATCTTCTTAACCCGGTCCTCGGCCTTGCTCAGGTCGACTTCCAGATCAGGATGATACAGCACCGCGATTTCATACTGATTCAAAACCTTGCTCCTTCCTTCGGTTAAAGCCTACACTCACGAGAGGATGTAAGCTGAAGTTGATAGTACTGAAGATTATACCCGAGCCACCTCTGTTAGTCAAGCTTATAAGCCGACTTCGGCAGCCAGTTTCTCTTTTAATCTATCTAGGGATACATCGTAGGCAGCATCTCCCCCTAGCTTTGTTCGAACCAGCAACGCCGGTTCAACCGGCGTTCGGGGATGTAGCAACCCCGCCTGATAAGCCTTAGCATACATTGGCTTAACGCTGTCCGTGGCAGCCTCAACTCCATAATCCAACAACTCGCGGCCCAGGAAAAGTCTGCGCTCAGGGTCTTTGGTTAGAAGAAATTCTTCAGTCATTACTTCTGAAACATGTCCGAGGTCCTGCGCCAAAACAAATTCTCGAAAAAAGTTTCTAATCGCAGGGTATACATAGATTATATGGTGGAACGTAAAGGCAGCCTGCTGTTCCTCCCGTCGAACATAGTCCGCTAAGCGCTTTTCAAAAGAATCCCCCGCGCCACTATTTTTAGCCGCTTTAACACGGAATTTAGCCTCCATGTCAGGACGAAGGGGCCGAGGCTTAGCCGGAGTTCTCAATATATCCAACTCGGTTGGCCCCATAGTGACTTGTTTTGGGCTATCGCCGCTCACGTCAATAGCTTCAGTCGGTATGTAACCAGCTACGCCTAAAACGGATAGGTCAAACTGGCCCTGAATGGTATCAGGCCACATCGGACCCTCGAAAAACCTATGGTACAAATCATGGTCAGATAGCCTAACTAGCTGAAGGCGGGAGTTTCGAACGCTTCGCGTCCCATAATCCCTAAGCGCAGGAGGACTTCTTAGTATAACCGGCTTCGGATACCACTGATGATGAAAGTTAGCTTCCCCTGTATCAATAGATAATACTGACCGAGGCAATATTGGCAGCGGCAGACCTGTCAGTTCATCCGTAGGTGTTTGTAGCTTTGGTACTTCCATAGCTTTTTCAGTTTGCTGGCTCCCGACCGAACATACTCATTGATAAACAGATATATACTATATGGTATAAGTTGACATATAGTCAAATTTAATGACTCCGCTAATGGATCACTTACTCGGGAAAGTTCTCGTCGAGAGCTGCATCCGCCTCGGAGCCGCCCGAGCCGCCAAACACATCGTCAATTGAGCTGACCAGCACTTCGCGTGGGCGAGAGCCGTCGGCGGCGCCAATAATGCCCTGCTCTTCCATTTGCTCAATCAGCCGGGCGGCGCGGCCGTAGCCGATGCGCAGGCGGCGTTGCAGCAGGCTGGTGCTGGCCTTGCGGTTCTCGATCACCACATGCACGGCGTCTTTGAACATGTCGTCGTCAGCGTCTTGGCCGCCGTAATCGGCCACGATGCCGCCCTTGCCGTTTAGCTGGACGGGCTGGGAAACCACTTCGTCGTCATACTGTGGCGGCCGCTGCATACGGATAAAATCAGTCACCTTGCCGGTCTCGTCGTCGCCGATCAGCGCGCCCTGGATGCGGCGCGGCTTGGGGCCGTCGGCCGTGGTCAGCAGCATGTCGCCCTGCCCCAGCAGTTTCTCGGCGCCAACTTGGTCGATAATGGTGCGGCTGTCGACCTGCGAGGTGGTTTTGAAGGCGATGCGGGCTGGCACGTTAGCCTTGATCAGGCCGGTAATCACGTCCACAGAAGGTCTTTGCGTAGCCAGCACCAGGTGGATGCCGACGGCGCGGGCCTTTTGGGCGATGCGCACCACCAGCGCCTCGACGTCGCGGGCGGCCATCATCATCAGGTCAGCCAGCTCGTCAATCACGATCACGATGTAGGGCATGCCCTCTTCCTTCTTGAGATTGTTGTACTCGGCGATGTTGCGCTTATTAACGTCGGCCAGCGCCTTGTAGCGCCGCTCCATCTCCGCCACCGCCCACTTCAGCGCGCTAATACACTTCTCAGGCTCGGTGATCACCGGTGTCAGCAAGTGCGGAATTTCATCGTAGGGCTTGAGCTCGACCTGCTTGGGATCAACCAAGATAAGCTTCAAATCGGCCGGCGAATTGCGGTATAGCAGGCTGGTCAGGATGGTGTTAATCATCACTGACTTACCAGAACCGGTCTGCCCGGCCACCAGTAGGTGCGGCATTTTGGCTAAGTCGGCCACGATTGGCGTGCCGGAAATATCCTTGCCGATAGCAAATTCCAGCGGTCCCTGGTGCTTTTGCCACTCCTGCGACAATAGAATTGAGCTGACGCGCACCGTAGCCGATTTGACGTTCGGCACCTCGATGCCGACGGCGCGCTTGCCCGGAATCGGTGCTTCCATTCTTATAGAGTGCGCGGCCAAATCGAGCGCCAGATTGTTCTCCAGCGCGGTGATTTTGGTCAGTTTTACCCCTGTTGGCGGCTTGAGCGTATACTGCGTAACACGCGGACCGATGTTGGCACCCTCCATCTCGACCTCGATATTGAAGTTCTCGAAAGTATCATGGATGATCTGGGCATTGCCGTTAACGTCGCCGGCGTCGGCCTTGTCTTGCTTTTGATTTAATAAATCAATGCTCGGGAACTGCCAGTTCGGGTCGCTGGCCGTGGTTAGGGCCTCATGATTTTCGGTGCCGGTCAGCTTCTGGGCAGTGTTTCTGAGCGTTGATAAACGCGCCGGCTCGCGGGCACCATGGTGCTCAACAGGCACGCCCTCGTTTAACTGAAAGCCCGGCTGCTCACCAGCCTTGGCTTTGAGCGCCGCCAGATCGTTGGCCTCCTCGCCTTCCGGCCGCTTGAACAATTCACGGAGCTTCAATAGTACTTTCGGATCAATCCCAAATGCAAAGAAGGCCGCCAACACCGTGAACACGAAGAATAAAAGCGAGGCCGGAATTTTATCCACGGCGCTCAGCACGACATTGCCAGCCACCTTGCCAACCTGTCCGCCGTGGCCGCCATGCCAACCGCCGGCCGGATTCCGACTGGCAAATAGCGTGTAGGCCCAGCAACTGGCGAACAGCAGTAAACCGGTCATGCCGACCAGTTTGCTGAGTGCGATCCGACGGTCTTCAGCCGTAAACTTATACACTCCCCAGTACACCAGTGCCACCGGTGTTAGATAGGCCGCCCAGCCAAACAGCCAGTAGGCACCGTGAAACAGATCGATCGGCAGCGGACCACCGGTACCGAAGCCGCCCAGCAGCAGCAAGAACGCCGCCAGCACCAGCACCACCGCACCAGCATACGCCCAAAACGGCGACCGCTCCGCTATGGCCGGAGCTTTCTTTTTAACTGTTCGTTTTTTCTTTTTGGCCATAATGCTTTTTATATTATACCGCTTAACCTATCAGTAATACAGTCATTACACTATTATAGCAAAAATTACAACCTTTGTCAATTTGGTAATGCAACTACTCTGTCAAAAGGAACTGTGAATCTAGCATTGCCAGCAGCTCTTCTTTTTTGCCAAATAAGCGAGCCAGCTCGTTAAGCTTGTCGAATATACCAAATCTCTCAAAAGCTTCGTCCTCCAGATGAGTGATAGTTTCCATGCGAGCGACGAAAGATTTGCCTTGAGGCTTAACCTGCTCCAGAAATGCTTCCCAGAGGCCCAAAGTAAATTCTACCGATCCTTTAGTAGCTCCATCAACCACTAAAACGTGCTCATCCTTATCGAACATGGCTTCCATTTCTTCGTCTCGATAGGGCAATTTGCTTACTACGGGCTGTAGGCTGCCTGTCTTTCTGTCACTTGGCTTCGGCCGATACCTTATCAAGGGAGCATCCTCTGGCGAAGAAGTACCTTCTTGGGAAGCCACACTAAATAGTAGATCTTCATTTTTTGTTCCCGAGGTTTCACCAACCACATAGACGGGCAGCGATGGAGAAGTACCTCTACTGAGCGTTGCAAGAGTTCTCAACCATATTACTGATGATTGGAGGGCCATAGCCTCAGTCGGATCGGCAGTTTTGAATCCA
>DATCFR010000021.1:0-6608 GCA_036509405.1 Saccharimonadales bacterium (SeqCode) | reverse complement strand
GTTTGACGTTAACGAGGTGCTGGCGCGCAACATTCGCCGCTACCAGGACATGCTCAACGATGTTGATTTTGTCAAACAGCTGGTAGCCGGAGTCAGCAAGCAGGCCGCCCAGCTCGATGCTGCCTTGCAACCGGTCGCGCCGGAATGGCCAATCGACCAGATCGCCCGCATGGATCGCCTGGTTTTGCGCATCGGCCTCTACGAGCTCGAAAACGAAGCCGACGTGCCGCCTAAAGTGGTTATTAACGAGGCTGTGGAACTGGCCAAAGCCTTTGGCGGCGACAATTCCTCGAAGTTCGTGAACGGCGTGCTCGGCACGCTGCTCAGGCAGCGCGAAGAAGCTGCCGCGCCCGCGCCCAAAAAACCGGCCGCCAAAAAACCGGCCGCCAAGAAGCCCGCCACTAAGAAGAAGACGAAGAAGTAAATCACCACAGTATGAAACGACCCAAACCCATCAAAGGTATTCGCAAACTGGCCTTCAAGCGCCGGCCGGTGATTGACGAAGTAGTCCGCGAGACAACGTCGGGCGGCATTGTTTTTCGCCGCCACCCCAAGACCAACGAGGTGCAAATCCTGCTCATGCAGGATGCCAAAGATCGCTGGACGATTCCCAAAGGCCACGTCGAACCCGGCGAGGAGCCTGGCGCCACCGCCGAGCGCGAAATCCGCGAAGAAACCGGCCTGCAAGACATGGAAGTTTTCAGCTGGCTCGGCAAAGTTAACTTTCGCTACCGCCGCAATCACACGCTGGTGCTCATGACCATGCACATTTATCTGGTCGAGGGCCAGGGCAATACCGACCGGCTGCACCCCGAAGAATGGCTCAAAGATGTGAAATGGCTGCCGGCTCCCGAAGCCATCGATAAAATTGCCTATGACGACATCGGCAAGCTGATGCTGGTCGGCATGAAAAGGGTCAGAGAGGGTAAATTGTAGAATACTTAACAAGTTAAGCATTATGGATACCGCTACTTACCACACCTTTGCCAAAGACAAATTAGGCGTCACATTTAATAATATCGAGCTGCTGGTGACCGCCTTCACTCACCGTTCATACGTTAACGAGCACAAAAAAACCGTCCGCGAACACAATGAACGCCTGGAATTCTTGGGGGACGCGGTGCTGGAATTGGTGGTTACCGAGTTTTTGTATGCTAACTACAACGATCCGGAAGGCATCCTGACCAACTGGCGCAGTTCGCTGGTGCGCACCGAAAGCATTGGCGCGGCCGCCACCAAGTTTGGCTTTGAGCCGCTATTGCGCCTCAGCCGCGGCGAAAAGCGCGGCACCGACCGGGCCCGGGCCCAGATTTTGGCTAACAGCTTTGAGGCAGTGGTTGGCGCACTCTACCTCGACCAAGGCTACGAAGCCGCCAAAAACTTCATAACCGCCAGCATTCTCAGCACCTTCGAGCAAATTCTGGCCAGCGGCTCCTGGATGGACCCCAAATCTCACCTGCAAGAGCTCGCCCAAAGCCGGGAAACGGCTACGCCCGTGTACAAAGTTATGAACGAAGACGGCCCGGACCACGATAAAACCTTCACGGTCGGCGTCTATGTGGATGGCAAACTGCGCGGCCAAGGCACCGGTCCCAGCAAGCAAAACGCCCAGCAGCAAGCGGCCGAAGCAGCGCTCCAGTACTACCAAGTAAATAAAAACGGACCCCAGGTTTGACAACAGAGATGCTTATCTGTAGAATAGCAAGCATTATCTTTAGTAATTCTAATTACCCGAAAGAAGAGAGTTTCCTAGATATATGTTAGCTATCCGCATGCAACGTACCGGCCGCAAGGGCCACGCCATGTTCCGTGTCATCGTGCAGGACGCCCGGCGCACGCCCACCAGCGGTAAGGTCGTGGCGCGACTCGGCAGCTATGATCCGCACGCCAAAACTGTCACTCTCGACAAAGACAAGGCAGCTTTCTATCTCGAGCATGGCGCGCAGCCATCCGAGCGTGTGGTCCGTTTATTGCAAGGCGAGGGTGTGAAACTGCCCGACTGGGTTATACCACCCGCCACCAATAAAGAAGGCAGTGTGCGCCACGCCGAAAAGCGCCGCAGCACCCGTCCGCCAGAGCCCGAAGCTCCAGCTGAAGAAGCCACCGAAGCCCCAGCAGCTACTGAGGCTCCTGAAACCACAGACGAAAAACCAGCCGAGGAAACTCCAGCCGCTGACACCCCGGCTGAAGAGCCCGAAGCTCCCGCTGAAGAAACTCCGGCCGATGAGCCGGCAGCCGAATCCGAGGCAGCCGCTGAACCGGCAGAGGCCGAAGCAGCCGAGAAGCTGGCTGACGACGCCGACGCTCCCAAAGCTTAAAATCACACACAGCTGCCACCCATGGTTTGTTATAATTGACTGAGTTAACCATAACCGAGGAGGCTGTCACATGAGTGAAATTGACCAACAATTTGTAGAATATGTCGTGAAATCCCTGGTCGGCAAGCCCGACGCTGTGAAAATCGAGCGGCGCATCGACGAAAAAGGCGTTTTGCTTGAGCTAACCGTTGATCCGGAAGACCTCGGCCGGGTGATTGGCAAGCGCGGCGCCACCGCTCAATCGCTGCGGACGTTGCTGCGCGCCCTCGGCACCAAAAATGACGCCCGCTACAATCTCAAGATTATCGACAACGGTGAAGGCGGCGAGCAAAGAATGAAGAGCGACGCGCCATCTCGTGATGCACCCTCATCTGGCACGCCTGATGATAGTACGCCTTCCGACGATACCTCTGAGCCCGCCGAAGACACGCCGGAAACCCCTGAAGAACCCGAGGCCGAAGCGCCCAGCGAAGAAACGCCCGAAGAAGAATCCGAACCCGCGCAAGAGGAAGAAGCCCCCACTCGATCTGACGAAGACCAGACCAGCGACCGATTGGCGCAGACTCGTCAAGAGCTGGCTGACCTCGACGACCTCGACGTTTAGGCTTGAAAGCGCGAGGCTGGTCAGCTATACTAGCTGCTAGTCGATTAAGACTGAAGTACATTTCAACCAAAACCAAAAAGCTCAATGCGAGCCATCGCCAGATGGGAGCTTTATGTGAATAAATGAGCCGGCCAACGCCGGTTCTTTTATTTTGCTAGAATGGAAGCACATGAAAATTCAGATTATCACCCTGTTTCCGGAAATGTTCACCGGTGTCTTGGGTCAGAGCATGCTGTGGAAGGCGGCGGACCGCGGCATCGTTTCGTACGAGCTTATTAACTTGCGCGATTTCGGACTGGGACCGCGCAAACAGGTAGATGACACGCCGTATGGCGGCGGCGACGGCATGCTAATGCGGCCCGAACCGCTGGTGGCAGCCATTGAAACCGCTAAAAAAACCTCCCCGAACGCCCGCGTTATTCTGCCGACGCCGCGTGGCACCATCTATAAGCAGTCGGACGCCAAGCGCCTGGCCGCGGCCGAGCAGGACCTAATCATCATTTGCCCGCGCTACGAGGGTTACGACGAGCGCGTCAGCCAGTGGGTGGACGACAGCTTCTGCATCGGCAACTACGTCTTGACCGGCGGAGAGGTGCCGGCCATGGTCATTATCGATTCAGTGGTTCGCTTGCTGCCTGGTGTCTTAGGCGGTGAAAATTCAGCTGAAATTGAGTCCTTCCAGGCCGATGACACGACCATCGAATTTCCGCAGTACACTCGGCCCGAAGAATTCCAAGGCCTCAAAGTGCCTGAGGTATTACTGAGCGGCCACCACGGCGAAATCCAAGCCTGGCGCGACGCCCAGAGCCAAGCCAAGTCTTAGTGCAGATCAGTCAGACTTTTTAATATTTTCTTGGCGACTGGCAGAGAAATTTCGACGAGCTTTGGTTTGCTGGTGCTAGTTTTGGGGTCGCTTGATGCGGAACTCGACGAAGATTGGTTATTTGGAACGGCGGCTTGCAGCTTATTAACTGCGGTGCCTGCTGACTGGGAATTATTGGTGGTGGCGGGCGCAGCCGAAGAAGACGGCGCGCTGGTCGCGATAGGGGGCGCCGTAACTTGTGAAGCCGGTGTTTGCTGGGTGCTAAGTGGTGATAATTTGGCCGGAGCGCTGCTGAGAGGAGTGGTTTGCTTACTGGTTGATAAAGAGTGGGATGAAACGGTGTGTTGCGGCTGCATCAGGACGAAGGCGAAACAGAACAATAACACGAGGGCGAGGGGTGGCCCGAGCAAGAAGCGGTGGGAACTGCTGCCGTGATCGGAACCATGTAGGGCGTAATGTGCCAAGCGATCTCCTTCTGGCGGCCTCTAAGCCGCTCGTCAAAAATTAATTATAGCACCGCTTATGCCCACCGATATAAGATTTCTAACAGAGAGGCGCAGACTTTTTGGAAGTATCCACCGCCAGCGGCAATGTAACAGTGAAGCAGGTACCTGACCGGCGGGAGCTGGTGACGCAGATGGTGCCCCGGAAATCGGCCGTGACATAGCGTTTTACGATAGCCAGCCCAATGCCGAGCCCATGCCCAGACTGGCCTTTGGTAGTGTAGAAAGCTTCAAAGACATGCGGCAGCGCTTTTGACGGAATACCCGCGGCCCGATCATGAACTGTAATAATTAACTGGTTATTTTTCACGGCCAGGGTCAGCCGTACGCGGGGCTGCTGGCGCGGCGGCCCGTCGCGGTAAGCTTCAATGGCGTTGGTGACGAGGTTGCTGACGATATGTTGAAATTTGACCGGGTCGCCATGCAGCCGACAATCAGCTGGGAAGATGATGTCAAAGCGCACGCCGGCCTTTCTGGCCAGCGGCACCAGCAGGCGTTTGAGTTGGTCTAGTTGCGGCTGTACCCGAAAATTGGTGGCTTTGCTATGGCCGCGAACTTGCTGACGGGCAGCTTCGACATAGCGCCTCAGCATCTTCATATCGTGGTGTGCCCGTCGCACGGCTGCCGACCGCTGGTCACTCAGCTCTAAATTTAGTAAAGCTGCGGCCAGCGGATTGCTGATTTCATGCAGCAAGCTGGCGCTCATTCGCCCCAATTCGGCGAAGCGCTGCAATTCCTGCAAGTGCTCGTACGTGATCACTGCTTTTCGAGGCCGACCAGTTTAGTTTCGAGTTTATAGCCTAGCCCATGCACCGTCTTAATGAGCGGCTGGTCAAATGGCCGGTCGATCTTGTCTCGTAGGTACTTAATGTGCACGTCGACGGTATTGGTCCAGAGATCTTCAACGCCCGGCCAGGCGTAGCGCGTCAAAGCTCGCCGGGTCACGACCGAACCAGCATGCTCCATCAGGCATTCTAAAAGCGCCAACTCTTTGCGCCGCAGCCTGATGGGCACATCTTCGCGGCTGACTTCGTAGGTTGAACGGTTAAGGGTGAGACCGCTGACGGTGAGTGTGCCCGTCGGTTTGCGCAGCGGTCGGTGCGTGCTGCGAGTTAAGGCGCGCATGCGGGCTTTGAGTTCGCCTAAACTGAAGGGTTTGGCCAGGTAATCATTGGCACCAGCATCGAGCAAGTTAATTTTAGTTAATGTTTGGCTGTCGGCGCTCAGCACTAAAATAGGAGTTTCCAAGCCCTTTTCGCGTAGCTGCTGGCAGACCGTGAGGCCCGGCATGTCGGGCAGATTAAGATCGAGCACGATAATATCGTACTTATCGGTGTCAGCTTTATATAAGCCAAGTCCGCCGGTCAGGGTGGTGGAAACGTAGTGGCTGTTCTGCAGCGCTTCGGCCAGCGCGGCCGTAATCCGACGGTCGTCTTCGACCAGTAAAACCTTGGGCAATGTTTGCATAATGTTAACTATCATTACACACGAATATTAAAACACAATTAAAAACTATAATTTTGTTATAACGAAATTTGTTACAAAGAAATTGTATTTATGCTTAGGCTAGGCTGATTGAAAGCGCTTGGCGGCCTCATCCCAGTTGACCACGTGCCACCAGGCTTTGACGTAGTCGCCGCGGTTGTAGGTGTAATCAAGGTAGTAGGCGTGTTCCCAGACATCAAGGCCGAGAATCGGCTCTGGGCCGCCGCTGTTCAGCGGTGAATCCTGGTTGGGTGTGGTCGCGATGGACAGGTCGGGCTGTAACCAGACCCAGCCGCTGCCAAAAACGCCGAGGGCTTTTTCGCCGAAAGCATCCATGAAGCTCTGGAAGTCGCCGTACTTGGCCTTGAGAGCGTCGGCCAGTTCACCAGTCGGCTCGCTGCCGCCGTTGGGCGACATCCACTTCCAAAACTGGGTGTGATTGTAGTGGCCGCCGCCATGGTTGCGCACGGCGGTGCGGATTGCTTCGGGCACGCTATCAAGATTGCTGATCAGTTCCTCAACGGATTTTGATTGCAGCTCGGGCGCTTTCTCCAGAGCCGCGTTGAGCTTATCGACATAGGTCTGATGGTGCTTGCTGTGGTGCAGCTCCATGATGTCTTTACTGATGTACTTCCCCAGTGCGTCATAGCCATATGGTAGATCTGGTAGCGTGAACATGAGCCCTCCTATCACTTTGTTACTAATATTGTAACTCCCGGAGCAGCAGGCGTCGATCGAAACTTTTACAGGCGCTTTGGGATGCCCGGTTCCGGCTGTATAATTAAAGCTATCGCGATGCAAGATATTGAAAAAATTCAGAAGTACGTCCGGGCGGCCAATTATTTATCGGTCACGCAGATTTACCTGCAAGATAA
>DATCFR010000020.1:0-3390 GCA_036509405.1 Saccharimonadales bacterium (SeqCode) | reverse complement strand
GCCGCCACAAAGGAACATGCGGTGCGGCAAGTGGTCGAGCTTAGTGAATTCACTGAGGGCCAGCTCAATGCCGCCAATCCAGACGTCGGCCGTTTTGCTCAGAGCCGCCTCGATGGCCGGCCGCTGGCTAACCGGTGCTTTGTTGGTACTGAGGCCGACTTTTAGCTCTTCGGCCTGTTCAAAGTCAACCGACAGGTCGCGCTCGATGGCGTGGGTGTAGGCCCGGCCGCCGATGCCGAACATCTTGGTGCCCTGCACGCCGCCGTCGGTGATAACGGCCATGTCGGTGGTGCCGCCACCCACGTCCATTAGGATGGCGCTGAGGTTCTGATTGGGGTTATTGCCGATCACAGCCCGGGCCACGGCGAAGGGCTCGGCTGCCACGGCTAACAGATCAAGATCAAGCTCTTGGGCGGTCTTTTCGAGCGCGCCAATGTGGATTAGCGGCGCGAAAGCGGTGTACAGTTGCACGACGACGTCTTTGCCTTGAAAACCGATCGGATTGGTGACCGGGTAGCCGTCGATTTCGATGCTCACCAGCGCGCTGTTGACCAGCCGCACTTCGACGGATTTGCCGCCCAGCTCCCAGGCCAGCTGCTGCTTGGCCTTAACCTGGGCACGTTCCTGCACCAAGTTGATAATCCGCTCCATTTCGGCGATGTCGAGCGGCTTGGTAACCTGTTTGCGGGCCACTCGTACAGTGGTGGTGGTGCCCTTCACCAGTTCGCCGGCAATACCAATAATGGCTGTGCGCACGCTGACATTGGCCTGGGTCTCGGCCTGATTGAGGGCTTTGTCACAATTTTCGACGACGCCAGCGATGTCGGCGATGGCACCGGCCTGCATATCAGAGAGACCCTGATGCTGGCGGCCGACTCCGATAATCTCGACGGTACCGTTGGTTTCATCGACTTTGCCTATCAGGGCTTTGACGAACTCGGTGCCGATATCCAGCGCCACCAGATACTCGTCGCCCTTTTTGGCGGATTTACCGGCACGGTCACGCACCTTGGCCGAAGCCTTGGCGGCCACTGGGCCAGCTGTTTTTACAACGCTGTTGCCAACGCGTTTCAACTTCTGAAGCATATCCATTATTTTAGCACAGTGGCATCTGAAAATGCCGATTGGACAGCCTGTCTCTAGTCCAGGACTTTTGACATGTCCACGCCAAGTATAGAGACGGCTTTAACATCGGTGGTATTTTGTAAATTTATAAAACCGAGCCGCGGAAAAATAGGCAGCGGAAAATCCTTGGTGTTGGACGTCAGCAGTACGGCATTTTGAGACTGCCCGTACTTAGCCAGCGTTCCAGCCAAATAAAAATCGGTCGCCGAAGGCTTCGATTTGACACCTAATGGCAGCGATTTCTGAATTCTATCGGATAGATCTCTCTCGGCTTGCGTAATGGTGAGCTGGGTGAATTCATGCTCGCTTAAAAGGGTGCCTCTTTGCAATCTTTTCTGAGCCGTGTCGGTATTCATGAGTTCCAGCAAAACCGGATGAATATATGTGAAATTACAGTTTAATTCCTTCAATGCGACGAAGAGATCTTGGGCTCTAAATTCTATGATGGTAATGATCGCGTCGGCATCAAATATAAGCCATTTATCTCTTACCACCCTTCTCCAATCAGGGGTCGCAAGGTATGGCATTAAGGAGTGGCAGGCAGGGAGATTAAAGCGTTAAGAAAAGACGTGTCAAAGAAGTCATGGCGTCTTGACTTCGGGCTGTTAAGATCTGTTACGAGGAGATAATTAACCACTTCCAAATAATTTTGCTGCAGCCTTTTTTCACTCTCGAGCTGAGATTTTTGCTCTTTGAAGATTTCAATCAGTGCTTGCGCCAGCTCATCAAGCTGGTCATCCGAAACTATATCTTTCGGCAAAATGTACTCCTCGTTGCGGAGCTTGTTAAGAAGTTGGGATTTATTCATGGCTTTCCTTGATACAATTCAATATTACTTGAATATTTCCGCCAAGGCTATATAAAACTTAACTTGTTAATGATTATCTAATGATGGTAACAGCGTTGACAAAATTAACGTATGGTAGTATTTTATTATAAATTAACCGTGTAGGAGACACGCATGGTAGAAGCACCAGAAATGTTAGAGCTATCCGTGGACGAGGCTGCCAGTAACCTGGATGTTACTCTCAGTAACGATCGCAGGGGAAGAATAATTGTCAGTGCCTGGCCACCAATCTCTGGAGCCGAAGTCAGCCTCCTGTGGGGGATTCCTCTCCCCGAGGGAGTTTCGCTAACGGCTAGGACTACTGGAGGAGAATATGAGCTGCAGATTGGTCAAGGTTCTATCGGTGAAGCGGAAAATACTACTGCTCTAACTATTGCCAAAACACTTGCTCAACACCGAGAGGTCGCAACTGCCCGAGTTGAGTTATACAAAGGTGTTTACGGACTTTCGAAGCCGCACACTACCCTCCTTGTCAGACAATAACCCTTCCTCTAGTTACTCCTCACGCTAGAACGGCTTTGATGCGGCGGATGCCGGCGGAGCTGGATTCTTCTTTGATAATTTTGAACGTCTTGCCGCCTTCGGCAAGCTGGCCGGTGTGGTCAACGTGCGGACCACCGCAGATTTCGAAGCTGAACGGTTTGTCGGCGCCGTCGGCGATCATTTTGTAGACTTTGACGGTGTCGCCGTAACGGTCGCCGAACTGGCCAAGAGCCCCCTTTTCCTCAATGGCGACTTTGGTCGGGTACTCCTGAAATGACACCTTGAGGTCATTGGCGATCTGCTCGTTGACGATGTCTTCGACCTGCTTGATCTGTTCCGGGGTCACTTTCTCGGGGTGGCTGAAATCAAATCTGAGGCGCTCCTCGGTGATATTAGAGCCATTTTGGACCACATGGTCGCCGAGCACGTCTCTTAAGGCCTGGTACATCAGGTGCGTCGCCGTGTGGTACTTCTTGTGCTGCAGGGTTTGGCCACCGAGCCCGCCCTTGAAAGTGCCTTTGCTGGCGGTCTGGCTGCGCTGGCGCTGTTCTTGCATAAATTTTTCGAAGTCTTTATCAGCAGTTTTTGATATGTCGATACCCCGCTTGAAGGCTTCCTCCTTCGTGAGTTCGACCGGAAAACCATAGGTGTCGTAAAGCATAAAAATTACTCTGCCGGTTAAAAATGGCTTCGCCGGAATCTCCTTGCCATTTGACTGCCCACCAACTTGAATCAGCTTCTCAAACTCGTGCAGACCTTTGCGTAGGGTTTGGCGGAAAACTTTTTCCTCTTTGATAAGAATTTCTGCGACTTTGTCGCTATTTTTGGCGACCTCTGGGAAATCGTCGCTGTAGAGGTCAGCAATTACAGGTACAACCTGCTCGAGGAAGTTCTGCTCGATGCCGAGTTCGAAGGCGAAACGGATGGCGCGGCGG
>DATCFR010000019.1:0-3204 GCA_036509405.1 Saccharimonadales bacterium (SeqCode) | reverse complement strand
CGATGTCATCGCTCGCAAGGTCAAAGAAGCGGTGGGAGACATTCCCGTCATTGCCAAGCTGGGCTACTTTTCGGAAGAACAGCAGCCCTTATTAGAGAAAACCATACTCGAAACTGCGCCGTACTTCTCGGGTTTTTCGGTTATCAACACCATCCAGGCACCGGTAGTTGACGAGCAGGGCAAACAGCTCTTGCCAGGTGAGGGCCGCCTGCGGGCCGGCATCTGTGGCGCCAGTATCAAGTGGGCTGGCATCGACATGGTCAAACGCCTGGACGCGCTGCGCAAAAAGCACGGCCTCAAGTATGAAATCATCGGTATTGGTGGCGTCATGACGCCCGCTGACTTCCAAGATTACCGTGCGGCTGGTGCCGACGTCGTCCAATCCGTCACCGCTGCCATGTGGAATGACCAACTGGCCGCCGAGATAAAAGCCTCTCTCGCAAAAAATTAAGTTATCATTAATCTTCTCGTCAGCACGCCTAAGACTGGCTTATAATCCCGGCATGCCATCGAAAGACTACACCACTTGGCACACCAGAAAAACGCTCATTAATAGCTCGTCAAGCCAGGTTTATTTTTACGAGCGTGAGGTCTGGTGGGTGGCTATCGGCCAGAATGTTGGCGACGAAGAAGACGGTAAAGGGCACAGCTTCGCCAGGCCAGTTTTAATACTAAGAAAATTCAATCGATCACTCTTTTATGGCCTACCTCTATCAACCGCGCAAAAGCGGGGAAAATATTATTATGGATTAACAATTCGGGGCAAAAGAAATGTGGCTTTGCTTTCACATATGCGCGATTATGACTCAAAAAGGCTGATTGACCGGCTAGCCGTTATTAGCGAGACAGAATATGTCCGGATTCAGCTAGCGCTCATTATGCTGCTGAAGGAACCGGCCAGGTCCCGGCTGTAAATTTTATACCCCCGCGCTGGGCGGGGGTGAGTCCGAAGACCATTTGCAGGCTCATTACTGATAACCAAAACCCTCGCACAAAGCGTAGGGTGAGTCCGAAGACCATTTGTACTATTATTATGTATCTTAAGCTCAACTTTAGTCAAGTTTACTGGCCGCGCCCAAGGCTTCAAGCAGCTTCGCAACTAACTTTTTAGGGTCAGAATCGAAAATGATCTCGCCCTGTCCCTCTTTGAAGATTTTCTGAGATAAGGCTGGCAGTTCGTCGGCAATGCCGCCGGTGCCGGTGAGTACGCCAACCGTCTTACACATATCAATCAAATTGGTGAATTCGTTCAAGGTGCCCCAGCGGCCGGAAAGAATAATGGCGGCGTCGCAGGCGGCGGTCGAAGCAACATTGCGGTACTTCATGCTGGCTCGTTTGTTATCAATCATGGGGAAATCTGCCGGTACGTAGATTAACTTTTTGTATATGCTCAAGTCATCGTCGGCATACTCCTGGCGTTGCGCCGCCTCATCGCGCGAAGACGAAAAGCCCCAGACATCGGCGCCATTATCGGCGGCGGCCTTGGCTACGGCGTAGGGCAAGCCGGGGCAGGCACCGGTTATGACGATTACCGAGTCAGCATGCTGACCAAGAGCGCGCCCAATCTCTTCGGCAATCGGCACAAAGGCCGCGTAATCGCCAGCTGCTGATCCGTACACGCCGATCTTATATTTCATAGCTCCAGTTTAATATCTATTATCAATATTTACCAACAAGGTCCGGGGCAGGATTTCCAGCAGTACGCCGGCCGGCCAGTCGACTCATACATAAAGGTACCTTTGCTCTGGAAACCAAGTCGTCGGTAGTAATCCACAAGTGCACCGGATTCGATTAACGTATCGCAGCGCAGTAATGTCTTGCCTTGGCGCAGGGTTTCAGCGGCCGCGAAGCCGAGCAGGCGCAAACCTTCGCCGGGTAATGCTTTGGCCGGATCTTTCATAAGTTTCATGAAATAGAGCGCCGAACCGCCGATACCGGCTTGCTCCCAACATTCATTATTGTCAGCCAGGGCGATCGCCGATGTGATAGCGCCTCTCGGATCGCGCACAACGAAGAATTCGCCGGCCTCTATTTGGGCACGCAGGGTAGAGTAGGCATGTCCCATGTTCGCCCACATCCGCACCCCGGATTGAGTCAGGGCGTAGTCATTGGCCATATTAAGCAAATTCTGGAGTTCGTCAAAGTCCTTACTATGAGCCGGCCGGATGGCTGGCTGATGAGGAGATGTTCCGCTCATGACCTATATAAACAGGGCTTTGAGACCACCAGTGGTGGCAATATCGGCCAAAGCGTCAATATCATAGAGGTGACAGGCTTCGAGCAGAAAACGCAGTTCGGTCCACATGTCGCCGTCGCTAAACGGCTTGTAGATGTCAGCGATGTCATCAGTGCCAAGCGCCACCGTCACGCCGGCGGCCAGCATTTCTTCGACCGGTGTTACCGAATTATGCGATGGCACCAGAGTTTCGTTGCGCCGTGCGTCAATCCAGGCGGTCGGGCAGGCTACTACCGTAATATCCTGCTCGGCCAGCTGCTTGTAGATTTTATGACGATAGTCTTTTGGCTGGGCGGCTAGGGAAATGCTATGGATGGCCGTGACTTTGCCAGCATAGTCGTGTTCGCGCGTTTTTTTGATCAATAGCTCGGTATCGCGCTGCTGCGGGTCATTATATTGATCGACGTGCACGTGCAGCGGCTTGCCGTGTTTTTTGCCAGCGGCGAACAAAATATCTAGATGCTCGGCTTTGCGGTCCACGCCAATCTTAACTTTGCTGTCCCGCTCCGGCAAACCGCCGATGATATCCACGAAGCTGGCCGCTTCCTCAAACCACTTGCGCTCGGTTGCGTCCATCAACCCCTTGACCGGCTGGTGGATAAATTTTAGCTCTAGCTGGCCCTTGTAGCGATCTTTAATAATGTCGGCAGCTTTCAAGCTCTTATCTTTAATGACACTGTCACAATCAATAAACGAGCCCAACGCCTGCACACCTTGCCCAAGCTGGCCCTCAATCACTTGCGACATATGCCCGACAATATCCTCAACTTTCATAGCGGCCTTGAATTCATCCGGGTGGTCCCATTTGAGATGCAGCGGGTCACCGGTCAGGGCATAGTTGTCATCGTTAATAATGTAGCTGCGATCAATGTGCGTATGGGCGTTAACCCAGCCGCCTTTGGCCTTGATTTTCTCAAGCAGGATGGCCTTGGGGTCGATTTGCTGCCAGGCCATACAGCCGCGCCTAC
>DATCFR010000018.1:0-6472 GCA_036509405.1 Saccharimonadales bacterium (SeqCode) | reverse complement strand
TGCAGCGCCTGCGCGACGAGGACGAGAAGGCCAAGATTGAACTCTCGACTGCCCAAGAGGTCGACGTTAACCTGCCGTTCCTGACCGCTGACGCCGACGGCCCCAAGCACTTCGAGCACAAACTGACCCGCGCCAAGCTGGAAAGCCTGGTCAGCGACCTCATCGACAAAACCGCCGCACCCTGCGAAAAGGCACTTAAAGACGCCAAACTCAAAGCTAGCGAAATCGACGCCGTAGTGCTAGTCGGCGGCATGACCCGCATGCCCTCGGTGCAGGAAAAAGTTAAGAAAATCTTCGGCAAAGACCCGATGAAGGGCGTCAACCCTGACGAAGTCGTGGCCATCGGCGCCGCTATTCAGGGCGGTGTGCTCCAGGGCGACGTCAAGGACGTGCTGCTACTGGACGTGACTCCGCTGAGCCTCGGTATCGAGACCATGGGCGGCGTTATGACCAAGCTGATCGAGCGCAACACCACCATCCCTACCTCTAAATCCGAAGTGTTCTCCACCGCGGCCGACAACCAGCCGCAGGTCGAAGTTCACGTTGGCCAGGGCGAACGCGAAATGATCGAGGGCAACAAGAGCCTCGGCCGCTTCATCCTCGACGGCATCCCGCCAGCCCCGCGCGGCATCCCGCAAATCGAAGTCACCTTTAACATCGACGCCAACGGCATCCTGAATGTCACCGCCAAGGACAAGGGCAGCGGCAAGGAGCAGAGCATTACTATCAGCGGCTCCGGCAACCTCGACAAAACCGAAGTCGAGAAAATGGCCAAAGAAGCCGAAACCCACGCCGACGAAGACAAGGCCAAGAAGGAACTCGTCGAATCCCGCAACGTGCTCGACGGCGCAGTTTACCAAGCCGAGAAACTCAAGAAAGACAGTGCCGACAAAATCGCCGATGACGACATGAAGACCTTGAACGAAGCCATCGACGCGGCCAAGAAAGTCGTGGGCGATGAAAAGGCCGACAAAGACGCCCTCGAAACCGCCGCCAAGGAACTTAACGATAAGTTAATGCCGATCGGCACCAAGATGTACGAGCAGGCCTCCAAGGAAGAAGCCAACGCCGCGCCGAGCGAAGGTGAAGGTGGCGAAACCGCCAAGGCCGACAAAGACGTCAAAGACGACGCCATCGAAGGCGAAGTCGTCGACGACAAGAAAGAGTAAGATGTCGTCTTTGCAAGAGAAGGCACTGGTTGGAAACGAATGGGAACAGCCTCTCGAATTAATTTTTAGAGACGAGCCATATCAAGCTATTGATCCTGAGACCTTCGCTCGTTGGCTATATTCAAAGCACGATGGTGCAGGCCCGACAGATTTCAGTACTGTACTCGGCCGATATAAAGCTACAGTCGATGTTTCAACCGGTACAGAATGGAGGGTCGGTGATTTTAACCTAACTCCAAAAGGAGCAGTATCACCGGGACCTGACCGGGTAGTCGTAGTAGAAAAGGGCGACGATACAGGCCTACATGTATTTACACTTTTCCCTCAGCTTGGGAAAATGATAGTGTATGATGTGCAACAACCTGAGTTTCCAGTAGACGCTGAAGAAGAGGCTGCAGCCGGTTTGAAAATACTAGCTCGAGGAGTGTAAGCCTATGAATGAATCTGTGTTCGTCGAACTGGTTTTAACTTGCGGCAGCTGGCAGGAAGCCCAGCGAATTGCTGACTCACTGCTCGAAAAACGCCTGATCGCCTGCGCCGAGTTTATGGAGGTTAAGAGCAAATATCACTGGAAAGACCATCTTCAGGAAAGCAAAGAAATCAAGCTGATCATGGAAAGTATTGCCGATAACTTCGATAAAATCGAGACCGAAGTCGCCAAGCTCCACAGCTACGAGACGTTCGTGCTACAGCAAATTCCGCTTACGCACTTGTCGGAGCGCGCGCAGGTGTGGATGGGTGAAACGCTTGGCATATTAACTGATAGAATATAACGATGGGTATAGATGGATTTCCCGGTAATGGTGATGAGATTGGCCGGCCTGCGCCGGGCCCAGCTAATGGCGTCGGTGACACCTACTTTCATCACATGGTACGGCTGGCGGCAGACGGTGAATTTAATCCGCAGATAAGAATAAACTGCCGCCTGGAAGCGGCCGAACACTTGGTCGATTTGGGCCACGCCGCCAACGAGACTGCAGGCTTACTAGCTGTGGTGGCCTACGAGACTCGATTATATGAGGAGCAGTCAAATGGCCCAGCGTGATTATTACGAAGTCCTGGGCGTCAAAAAAGACGCCTCGGCCGATGAAATTAAAAAAGCTTTCCGGCGTGCTGCCGTAGAGCATCACCCTGACCGCGGGGGCGACGAGAGCAAATTCAAAGAGGTCAACGAAGCCTACGAAGTCCTGAAAGACGGCGACAAGCGCAAGCGCTATGACCAATTTGGCCACGCCGGCGTTGGCGGGGCTGCCGGCGGCAATCCGTTCGGCGGTTATGGCGGCGCACAGGGCCAAAATATCAACTTTGACTTCGGCGATCTGGGCCTCGGCGACATTTTCAGCAGCTTCTTTGGCGGCGGGCAGCCAGGCCAGCCGCGCCAAACTCGCGGCCGCGACGTCGAAGCCAGCGTCGAGATCACGTTCGAAGAGGCCGTGTTCGGCACCGAAGTTGATCTGAGCCTTAATTTGGAAGATACCTGCGAGCACTGCAAAGGCACGACCGTCGAGCCGGGGCACGAACTCAAGACCTGCCCGGAATGCGA
This sequence comes from Saccharimonadales bacterium (SeqCode), assembly GCA_036509405.1. Taxonomy (GTDB): domain Bacteria; phylum Patescibacteriota; class Saccharimonadia; order Saccharimonadales; family UBA4665; genus DATCFR01. Next base: position 3,760 of record DATCFR010000018.1, on the reverse strand, counting down.
CGGCTCCGGCCAGGTCACTAACGTGATGCGCACCATTTTCGGCAATATCCAGCAGGCCAGCGTCTGCCCGAAGTGCCACGGCCGCGGTAAAATTCCCGAAAAAGTCTGCTCGGTGTGCCGCGGCAAGGGCACTCAGTCCAAGCGCCAAACCATCCAGCTCAAAGTCCCGGCCGGCATCGACGACGGCGCCACCATCCGCCTGCGCGAGCACGGCGAAGCCATCGCCAACGGCCCGAAGGGCGACCTATACCTTCACGTCCGCGTCAAATCGCACAAAAAATTCACGCGCGAGGGCGACCTGATTCTCAGCGAGGAGCACGTCGGCATGATCGAAGCCAGCTTAGGCACCGAAATAGACGTCGAAACCGTCGACGGCCCGGTGCGTATGAAAGTGCCGGCTGGCACACAGTCCGGCTCCGACTTCAAACTCTCCAGTCACGGCGTGCCCCACCTCAAAGGCGGCAGCCGCGGCGCCCACATCGTCACCATCACCGTCGACACCCCCACCAAGCTCAGTAAACGCCAACGACAGCTGCTCGAAGAGTTCCGCGAAAGCTAACCTAGCGTGCCCGAGGCGGTGTAACGCTTGAGCTTTCTTGCAATTTACGACCCACCACGTGAGCTATGAATCTATGTACCGGCAGGGCTAAAACTTCACGACGATATTGCTGCCTCGCTTCATAGTCTTCCAGAGCTTTTTGGCGTCGTTTACGTTCTCTCTTCTGGGCGTACATCATCTTGTCGACACTGTCGAGCAAGGCTTCGCCGGCTTCGCCTGCTATGTGCGGCCGCCCGCCCATCGAGGCTTTGATCTTACGCTTTTTTAGCTCCTGGTGTAAACGTTGTTGCACGGCATCTACGTCTGCCTGGTCCTTGGTACCAACGAGCAATATCACGAACTCGTCACCACCGAGCCGGAAGACTACCCGGCCTAACTGGTCGGTTGCTCGGGGAGCATCGGGAGTACTTTCTGTCCGGACATTCTCCTTCAATACTTCTGCGGTTTCTTCGAATACGTTGGCGCTATCCCTTAGGTATTGATCACCAACTCGGTGGCCGAAAGTATCGTTTTTGAGTTTCAGCTCATCTAAGTCTATGAATAACAAACCAAAACCGCCAGGATTCATCCTCTCTTGAGCGGCCAGCGCATCCATTAAATGGTACCGGCCTGGCAAACCAGTTAATGCATCCAGACCCAGCTCAGATTCTGGAGCCGGTTCGGAGGAGGGGCGAACTTCGGCGGACATGATATAATTATACCATAATCCTAACCTCTAAACAATAGCACTACCAAGCAAACATTTTGCGCCGTATGCAGGGTCCAGCGTAATGCAGCCGGACCGGCCCCGGCCGGCCCGCGCGAAATGCACTGCTTACGGCGCAAAATGGTTGCGAAAAATTTAAATTCGCTTAATAATTATGCTTAACGTGAAATCCCGAACCCCTAATGAAGCCGGCTTTATACCGCTGTTAGTGACCATATTGCTGGTGGTCGCGGCCATTATTTACCTGATCTATACTAAGGTTCTGCATAACCAAAAGTAGTAAAAACCGTTGAGTTATTAGCAGATATATTGTATAATTCTGCCTCAAGATGAAATTTACGTGGACAACTTTTAAACGGGCCGAAGCCGTCAAAACTATTGGTTCGGTGCTGCCGGTCGATTTGCCCCTGCTCGGTATTGAGGGCTTGAGTGCCAAGGTCGATACCGGCGCCTTTAACGGCGCACTGCACGCCAGCCGCATCCGAGAGGTGATTGACAAGCAGGGCAATCGCCGTTTGCGTTTTTCGCCGCTGGGCAGTAAGGGGCACACCATTGAGATCGACAGCTATCATAAACGCCGTGTCAAAAGTTCCAACGGTATGGCCACCAGCCGCTACGCTATCGACACTGAAGTCAGTATTATGGGCCAGAGATATCCCATCACGCTTACCCTGACCAACCGCAGTCTTATGAAGTATCAAATGCTGGTCGGGCGCAACTTTTTGCGTTTGCACGGATTTTTGGTTGACGTAAATCGGTCGAGAAAGTAAGGTGCAGCTATGAACATCGCGATTCTATCCAAAGGCTCCACGAATTACTCGACCAAGCGCCTCAAAGAAGAGGCCGAGGCCCGCGGCCACGACGTCCGCATTATTAACTATTCGAAGTGTTACATCACCGTTGAGCGCGATAGGCCAGTGGTGCGCTACAAAGGCCAGGAAATCCGCGACATCGATGTTATTATTCCGCGGATTTCGGCCAGCCTGACCAACTACGGCAGCTCAATTACGCGCCAGTTTGAAATGCAAAACGTGGCTACTACCGCCAGCTCGATCGCCATCGTGCGCTCCCGCGATAAACTGCGCAGCATGCAGCTGCTGGCCAAAGCCGGCGTTGGCATTCCCAAGACCGTGTTCGTGCGCGAAACCGCGGACTTCGACGACGTGCTCGAACAGGTCGGCGGCGCGCCGGTAATTATTAAGGTGGCCCGCGGCACCCACGGCAACGGCGTGGTGCTGGCCGAAACCCAAAAAGCGGCCCTGGCCGTGATGCAGGCCTTTTATGTCGAGGGCGTGAACTTTCTGGTACAGGAATTCGTCGAAGAAAGCGCCGGTGTCGACATCCGCGCCTTCGTGGTCAATGGCAAAGTCGTGGCCAGCATGCTGCGCCAAAGCCTGGACGACGACTTCCGCTCTAACTTGCACCAGGGCGGGGAAGGCATACCTGTCAAACTAACGGCCGAAGAACGCCGCACAGCCCAAAAAGCCGCCAAAGCCATCGGCTTATCAGTCGCCGGTGTCGACATGATGCGCAGCAGCCACGGCCCGATGGTCTTGGAGGTGAATGCCAGCCCCGGCTTTAGCGTCGAACAAGTCACCGGCCAGAACGTGGCGGCCCGCGTTGTTGATTACGCCGAACGCCTTGCCAAAGCCGGCCGCAGCAAGGACAAGGTAGGAGCATAAAGACTGCTCCTTTCCCTTAGCGCTCATGCTATGATTGTGCTATGGATGCTCCCACCGTCACGCTTGCCGCCGTTGTGCTCGCCCCGGTAGCCGTGTTACTGCTGTTGCGCGTCAACGCCGCGCTGGTCTTCTTAAGTCTTTGCCTGGGCGATGTGCTGGTGCAGTTCGTGGCCAAGGACACGACTGAATTCCTGACCCTGCACGCTAACCAGGTGTCGCAAATCACCAACAGCGGCAATAACAATATTAAGTTGATTTTGCTCTTGCTGCCAGTGGTGCTGACTGCGGTGTTTATGATCCGCACCGTGCGCGGCAATGGCCGCCTCTTGCTGAATATTTTGCCAGCCGCCGGTGTCGGCCTGCTGGGCGCTTTGCTGGTGGTGCCGCTGCTGCCGCCAGGCCTAGCGCATAACGTTGTCGGCTCCACGCTTTGGAATCAAGTGACCCGCGCCCAAGACCTGATTGTTGGCGCCAGCGCCCTGGTTTGTCTGTTTGTGCTTTGGCTGCAGCGCCCGAAAACCGGCGGCGCCAAGCACGGCAAACACAAGGGCTAACCGTAAGCAATTTTCTCTGTAGCCGCAATCTGTTATGCTATTGGTCATGCCGCAAGTCGACCTCTTGAGAGAACCATTCCTGCCACCGGATCACGAAGCTGCTTTAATCCAGTATAGCGCCGTATTGGGTGGTTTGGATTTGCCCTCTAGATCCGGTATACCCTTTGAGGAAAAGTTCGAGGAAAGCATGGGAGATCTCCGGGAACCCAGCCTTTTTGTTGCCCGACAGGGGTGGTCTAGTAGAGGCGTGGCTACAACC
>DATCFR010000017.1:0-7539 GCA_036509405.1 Saccharimonadales bacterium (SeqCode) | reverse complement strand
CGCCGCACCGCCAAAGGCGGCAAACTTGAAATCAGCTTCACCTCAGATAGTGAACTTGACCGTATTATCAACTTATTCAATTGACTAAAAAGAGATTGTCAGGCTCTTTCAGACAGTATCGAACTGTCCGCCTCCGCACCGGCAGTTTCGCGGGCGGCAGCAATTCTAGAGTTCAATAAATCTATTAGTATCGGCCGCGTCCTCTCGCCCATGCGACTACGACTGCCTTTTTCTGTTATAGTCACGTGCTTATAGAGCGCGTCCCAGCTTAACTGAATATCCGCTGAATCTACCCCGTAAGTTGTTTCAAGCGGAGCCCCGGCCTCTGTGAACATAAACGGTTCGCCCGGTCCCCTACCGAAAGCAGCCGCGGGAATACCTCGCGCTTTGCCCTCTAACCTTTCCTGAACTTGGCCTAAGAGTGCCTCAAGTTTTTGCCGACGGGACGAAGGACCACGCACCCTAGCCAAGTCCTGAGTGAGGCTCACTCGTTCAGCCTCAAGAAATTCTGGAGATTCCCATTGCTTAGTGTCTTCAACAACAGACATGTTTGCTACCGTCAGTGTACTCCATGCTCCACTCCCCCTACCTTTGCCTCCGGAGGCAGCGTTAAATGAGGCAACGAACGCAGCCCGATCCGTAAAACCCAAACTGCCTTCTTTTTCAGAATCATAGGGAAGTAGAGCCTGCGGGGCAGCTTCGGGATCATCTCGCTTACCCTCAATACCGAGATCGCCAAGCATAGACAGTACATCTCCATAACTAGCAAAACGGCCAGCTTCTATGGCTGCTTGTACTGAATCTGCCGATATTCTGATATCTACGATAGCATCAGCAGGTTGTGTGTTTTTTTCTGGAGCGCCGCTAGGAACGCTTGGAGGTGTTTGTCCTGTCATTACAGCTATGGATTATACTACTAATAGTAATAAATGTCAAGCAAAACCCTTCCTGTTCTACTGCTACTACTGTAAACGGCCCTTAACCTCTTTGGCCAGCGCCTTGTAAGAGCGCGCACCCTTGCTCCAGCGGTCGTGTTCGTAAATGGTGCGGCCATAGCTCGGCGCCTCAGCCAGCCGGACATTGCGTGGAATAATGCTGTCAAACAGCTTATCACCGAAGTAATTGCGAACTTCGGCCTGGACCTGTTCGCTTAAGCTGTTACGTTTATCAAACATGGTCAGCACGATGCCGAGCAGCTCCAGCCCCGGATTAGTGCTGCCCCGCACCGCTTGCACGGTGTTGAGCAACTGGCCCAGCCCTTCGAGCGCGTAATATTCGGCCTGCACCGGAATCAGCACGCTGTTGGCCGCGGTCAGAGCGTTAATCGTCAGCAGGCCGAGCGATGGTGGGCAGTCAATAATAACGTAAGTATATCCGGTCGCGCCAGTGAGCGCCTCTTTAAGTACGAATTCGCGCCGCGGCCGGGTAACCAATTCTACTTCAGCCCCCGCTAAATTAGCATTGGCCGCCAAAACCCGTAATTGTGCGACGTGGCTTTCTTGAATGGCTTTGGCAAGCGATACCCGCCCGCCCAAAACTTCATAGGTCGTGGCCCCAACCTCTTTTGGCAAACCAAGCCCGCTCGTGGCATTGCCCTGCGGATCAAGATCGACCAGCAAGACCGGACTGGCCGTCCCAGCCAGCTGGGCAGCCACATTGATAGCCGTCGTCGTTTTACCGACGCCGCCCTTCTGATTAACCACCGCAATTATTCTTTGTGTCATGACTGCTCCGCGCTTGCCTTCAGTATACCATCTGTCTTAACGTCCTGCTTATCTGGTCTATAGCGTCTTAGTAGTAGCCGTATAATACTACTCTCGTGAATCATCTAAACCTATCAATCTTGGCTAAAATCTCTAAGGCAGTGGAATTCAAAAGTTGGTGGGCCACGCTAAGTTGATACGTCAACCCAGCAGGCTTAACAAACCACGTGTCGCACAATTGACTTCCAAGCCAGTTCTTCACACGACTTGGAAAAGCGGGTCAAGCAAAATGCGCCGGCGGAGCTCTTCCTGCTGACGACGCTCTTTCAATGACAATCGTTTAAGCAGCCGGTCGTCCTGCTGCTTTTTAGACTTTGTGTTTACATGTTTCATAAAAAATAAAAACACACCGCTTCGATTGGGTGTGCCGATTAATGCATTTGGTTTGGAGGCTGATTGCGTCATGGAATTTTTGTATTGGAGGGTCTCACACGGTTTCGCAAATCCGGGTGAGACCCGTTTGGCTTTTTGTTTGGGTTTAACCAATGTTTGTTGGCTAGGATCAGCCCCTTAAAACAGAGAACCCAATCCTACCTAGCCAGTATGGTCTCTTTAACAGGGGTCTGCAAGACCTTTTTGAACAAATTTGCTATGCATTCGAAACAGCTGTTTTTACTACCTTGAGGAATATTTTGCGTTGTCAGTAAATCTACGAATACCGTCTGGGAACCGAGTAGCATGCTAATTAATCGGTAGTCGCGGCGAGCGGCTGACATTTATAATCGTTGTAATAGTTATAATGAACCGCTGCGGAGCAAAAAGTTTTCCACAAGACAGAACGCTAAATACTAAGCGATTTTGGTGATTTTGAGAACCGTCTGGTGCTGGCGATGGCCACGGACTTTGCGCACTCGCTTCTTGGCCTTGTAACGGATAGCGGTAACCTTGTCGGCTTGCACGTCGATCTCGACAATTTCGGCCGTAACTTTGCTGTTGGCAACGGCTGGCGTGCCTATCTGCACCGTGTCGCCATCAATACTGAGAAGCGAATCGAAGCTGACCGTCTTGCCAGCCTCTTTGAGAAGCTCCACGCGAATGGTCTCGCCCTCTTGGACGAGATACTGTTTGCCGCCGGTTTGGATAACTGCTTTTTTCATAAAGATACCGACAGAGTGTACCAAAGATCGCCGCCTCTGTAAAGGGTGTTGGCCACTACTAAGCCTTCTGAATTAAGATGGTTAACTTATGACCGTCAATACTGACTTCCTTTGTAGGGGTATTAATTATCCGGCCACTTTTACTAAAACCACCTTTGGCGAGAACTTCATCGTATATTTGCTGCTTAAGCCTAGCGTCCGCAAAAACCTCCGCAATCTCTGCGTCCTGGCTAAAAACTGCTAATTCAATCATCTCTCCTCTTTGTTCAACACCTAAGTAGATCCGATCGTCGACCTGGAGACCGGCTTGTTTGCGAGCCTGCTGGATGTGGCGAATGATTTCGCGCGCCAGGCCCTCGCGCTTGAGTTCAGGGGTGATTGTCAGATCAAATTCGACTGCTAGAGGCTCTCGTACGGCCTGCACAGCAGCTTCGGCCGTGGGCTTGGCTACCCGTTCTTGGCTGCCGGAGTCGGTGTTATTAAAAACTACTGTTTTGACGTTGAGTTCTTCGGCGATAATGTCGCGGTAAATCTCTTGGCGCTCGGCAGCATCGGTGAATTCGTGGGCCGGAATGGTCACTTTGGCGAGCGGCTGGCGCACCTTGATGCCCGCCTGGGCCCGCTGGGCCAGGCCCACGGTAATGGCCTCGCGGACCAGACGCATATCGCGCACTAAAAGCTCATTAACGTGACCTACCTCGGGCCAATCCAAGAGGTGGACGGACTCGCCGCCGGTGAGATTGCGGTAGAGCTCTTCGGCCAGGAACGGTGTAAACGGCGCCATAACCAGGCTTAATTGCACTAGCACGTAGTGCAGGGTGCGGTAGGCGGCCGTTTTGTCGGCATCGTTGTCGCTTTTCCAGAAGCGTTTGCGGCTGCGGCGGACGTACCAGTTGCTGGCGTCGTCGATAAACGGCAGAATGGGCTTGATGGCGTTCTGGAGGTCGTAGCGCTGCATGTGGCCGTCGACTTCTTCGGAGAGCTGATGGACGCGGCTGACTATCCAGTGGTCGAGCGGATTGGTGAGATCAGCGGTAGGGTCTTGCGGTAACTCGCCCTCGGCCAGGCCGGAGTCCCAGCCGTCGACGTCGGCGTAGAGTGTGAAAAAGTCGTACATGTTCCAGATCATGGCCAATTTGCGGTTGATGTCGGCAACATCTTTGTCCTGCAGAGAGAAATCTTCGCCGTTTACCACTGGCGAGCTGAGCAGCAGAAATCTAAGGGCATCAGCGCTGTATTCGTCCATCAAGACGTTCGGATCGGTGTAGTTGCCAAAGCTTTTGCTCATCTTGCGGCCATCGTTGCCGGCCAGCGTGCCGGTGACAATGACGTTGCTGAAGGCTTTGGTATCAAACAGCCCGACAGAGACAGCGTGCAGGTAGTAAAACCAGGCCCTAACCTGGCCGACGTACTCGGCGATGAAGTCGCCCGGGAAATTTTGCTCGAATTTTTCGGTGTTTTCGAAGGGATAATGGAATTGAGCAAACGGCATGGAGCCGCTCTCGAACCAGCCATCGATGACTTTATCGATGCGTTTGTATTCGATGCCATCAATTGTAAAAGTTACATCATCAATCCAGGGGCGATGGTAGTCTTCCAGCTCTACGCCGGATAACTCCTTGAGCTCAGCGTAGGAACCAATGACTTTGATGTGTTCTTTACCACTCTTATCTTGGCCTTTCCAGATCGGCATGGCGGTTGCCCAGAAGCGGTCGCGGCTAAGATTCCAGTCCGGCGCGGACTCAACGGTTTTCGTAAAACGGCCGTGCTTAATGTGCGCTGGGAACCAGTTAATATCGCCGTTTTGCTTGAGCATTTCGTCGCGCTGGCTGGCGATGTCCATAAACCAACTGGGGTGGGCACGGTACATTAGCTTGGTGCCGCAGCGGTGGCAATGCGGATAGCTGTGGGTGATGTAGTCAATTTTCCAGACCACGCCGCGCTCGTGAAGCGCCTTGGCGATCGGTTTGTTGGCGTCCCAGACGTACTGACCCTGCCACTCGCCTTCGGTGTAGAAGCCATTTTCGTCAATATCTGACACCAGTGGAAAGCCCTGCTCTTTAGAGAGTTGATAATCTTCTTCACCGTAAGCCGGTGCCAGATGAACAATGCCGGTGCCCTCTTCCAGGGTGACATAATCGGCAGCCCATATCTTGTGAGCCTGGTCGCCGCGGTCCTCAAACAGCGGCTCGTAGCGCTGGCCGACCAGCTCCTTGCCCTTGAAAGTCCGCTTAATCGTGTGCTCCACGGCGTTGTGTTTTTCATCCGTAAGTACTTTGGGAATCAGCTTTTTAGCGAGAATAAACGTTTCACCTTTGACCTCCACCTCGGCGTACTCAATGTCGGGATTTACGGCCGCGGCAGTGTTGGCCGGCAATGTCCAGGGCGTGGTCGTCCAGGCTAACAGATAGGCGTCGCTGTCTGCCAGCTTCAGCTTTACATACACGCTGGGATCGGTGACATCCTGGTAGGAGTTGTCCATGGCCACCTCGGCCTTGCTGATGGGCGTGGCATCGCGCACGCAGTACAGCAATACCTTTTCGCCCTCATAGATTTTTCCGGCCTCGTAGAGCTTTTTGAAGGCCCACCAGACGCTTTCCATGTAGTCTTTGTCCATGGTGCGGTAAGCGCCCTTAAAATCGACCCAGCGGCCGACACGGGCGATGGTAGCCTCCCACTCATCGCCGGTCTGCACCATGTTTTGGCGGCAAAAGTTAATGTAATCCTCCAGGCTCACCTTGGTGCCAATGTCACGTTTGTCGCGAATACCCAGTTTTTCTTCGGTGAAAACCTCGGCCGGCAGACCGTGGCAATCCCAGCCCCAGACCCGCTCCACACGCTTGCCCTTCATAGTTTGATAGCGTGGCACAGCGTCTTTAATAATGCTCGACAGCAGCGTACCGACATGCGGCGTACCGGTGATGAACGGCGGCCCATCATAAAAAACGTAGGCATCATCGGCGGGACGTTGCTCGACGGACTTCTCAAAAGTCTTGTGCTCGCGCCAATACTCTACGAGATCCTTTTCGTACTCGATGGCTTTGCGGCGGCTGCCCTGCTTGAATTTCATATTTGAACCTTCCCTGTTAGCGGCCGTTGCATATCAATAATGGGTAGCTTCTCTTTGAGTATTTTGCGCGAATTAGGCACTTTCTCAAAACCATACTTTTCATAAAAACTAATGGCCCGCTGGTTATAATCAGCGACGCTTAGGGTCATAGGTAGGTCACCGGCAAAGGTTAAGGCCCGGTCCATCAAAGTTTGGGCAACCCCGCTGCCGCGCGCTTCTTCAATCAGGTAAATAGCGGCCAGATAGGCATCCTCCTTACGGCGTTCTACGTGCAGAAAGCCGCAGATTTTGCCCTGTTTATTCTTAACGACCAGGTAGAGAACGTTACCATTTGGCACTTGGGACTGCCGAACTGTGCCTTGCCGAAACTTATTACCCTTGTCGGCAACCAGAAAACCATACTGCTTATTGATCCAAGCCACATCAATACCCAGGTCTTTGTTAGGGTAAGCCTCGCGAGTAGCCTGGAGGTGTGCCTGGCCAATACCTAACACGTCAGCTTTAGTAGCTGGCGTAATGGTGAATTGTTCGGTAGCTTGATCTGTCTTCATAAAAATAAAAATCACCTCTGTTAGTGGGCCGGAGTCCTAGTGGGACGGTGCCATCCGGTTTCCTCTGAGGTGATCTCAAAAGCGCTTGCTTTCAGCTGTAACGGGCTTGCCCGGTGAGTTCTACTTGGCGCTGGCCTTTCTTCTCACTCCTCGCGGTTGATAGCCGCTCGATCGGATTTACCAAATTGTAATTATCACTATACCACATTGAGCGTCTGGATCTGGAGACGGCAGTTTATGGAGTCGATCTCGGAATAACCGGAACTGAACTAGGATCTACAGGGCCACCTTGACCAGCGACACCACCGGGATTAGGCCTGAACTCGTTACTGTAGTTATAGTACGGCGTCTTGTCCACTGCTGCGCCATTCGATGTACCGACAACAATCTTTGAGCCACCGCTTGCATAGGGGGGATCCTCCACAGCTAATAGGTCGGCGCCATCTGGTGCACCTGGCAAAGGGAGTAGTTCATTAGCTGAAGGTTCAGGATCAGGACCGATGCCGGCCCGCGGAAGAGTCTCTTCTTGCTTAGAAGAAGTACCTGGGCTTCGATCAGCAGGATTTGGACCAGGCAGCGGTCCAGCCGCTTTAACAGGTACAGAAGTGGAAGGAGGAGCCTTGATTCCTTCGGCCGCTAATACATCAGTGCTGGTCGGCATGACCGGGAAAGGAACAGTTTCCTTTGGCGGTGACGGAGGCGGGGTTGCTTGATTACCTGGGTCTGGGCCATTGCCTGGCTGAGGGGGCACTTGTTCTACCCCTTCCGGGGTGCCAGGAGCTGGAGACGGAACTTTCCTTGTTGGGTTAGGGCCACGTTCGTCACCTCTGGGAGAGGGTGTAACTGCTACGGCCGGGGCGGCTGTTCCAAGAGCGATACTTGCAATAGCACCAGTGGTGGCAGTTGCTCTTTTTATTGTTTGTTTTGCGTTTTCTATTTTTGTGTTGTTCATAATAGTTAATATCCTAGCATAAGTGGTAAGGAATGTCAATTTGTTTAGGCTTGGGCGTAGGCGGCGACTTCGTCCATCAGGGGCAAGGTGTCGCCCTGCCAGACTT
>DATCFR010000016.1:0-2460 GCA_036509405.1 Saccharimonadales bacterium (SeqCode) | reverse complement strand
ACCGGCTGCCTTGTTGACTACAGCACTGCCAACGCGTTGCAGCAGTTTCTTGGCGGCCGAAAAATGTTCAATCTTATGGGTTTGGCGGTCGGCGATGACGATGTCGGCCTGACCGGCTAAAATCGGTTGCACTAGATCGCCAATGCGTTCCTGCGGATATTGGTTATCGCCGTCGGTGTTAACCACGATATCAGCGCCAAGCTCCAAGGCTTTCTGGACACCATCGTGAAACGAGCGGCCCAGCCCCTGATTACGGGTGTGGTGCACAAAGTGTTTCACACCGTGCGCGCGGGCGACTTCGAGTGTTCGGTCGGTGGAGCCGTCATCTATGACCAAAAGCACTACCTCTGTAACGCCCTTGATTTTGCGGGGGATGCTGTCCAAAACTAATGCCAGTGTGGCCTCTTCGTTGAGACAGGGTACCTGCACGACTACTTTCATGACTTATTAGTATAGCTGACAGAGGTGCCGAAGGAAAGCGTGCTCATCTTATATGCAGTGAAAAAAATTCGCACCGGCGGGCCGAAAACGGTATAATGGTATCTACTTCAATGTCACAAAAATCCCGCCCCACCCCTAATATCGCTATGCGCAATTCCCGAGCCAGACCGATCCAAGACGTGATTACGGTTAAAAAACAAGCCAATCAGTTCCCTGCTGTCGGGATGACCCTACAGAGCTATCAGTACAATGGCAATAATAGCCGACGCCCGGGCAGCCGAGGCGTGGCGGTTAAAGCTAGTCGCTGGCGCCGCATCTGGCGTAAGCTTACCTGGAAACGAGCGCTGATAACCTTCGCTATTCTTGCAGTGGTGATTGGTGGCTGGGTTGGCGGCAAGTTTATCTATAATGCTCACAAGCTGTTCGGTGGCAATATCTTTAGCGTGCTGACTACCACCAAACTCAAGGGCGAAAACAACGGCCGCGTGAACATTTTGCTGGCTGGCAACTCAGCTGATGACCCAGGTCATAGCGGCGGCCAACTGACAGACTCCATCATGGTGATTAGCATTGATACTAAGCACAACAAGGCTTTTTTGCTGAGTATCCCCCGTGATTTGTGGATTCATATCCCCGGTGACGGTCACGAGAAAATTAACAGCGCTTACGTCTACGGTCAGAGCAATGACTTTAGCCAGAGCGGCTACCCAAATGGCGGCATGGGGCAACTGGAACAGGTAGTGTCGCAAGATTTGGGTATGCCGATTGACTATTACGCCCTGGTTAATTACACTGCGCTGCGCCAAGCTGTTAATGATGTTGGCGGTATAACAGTGAACATTCAAAGCAGCGACCCTCGTGGTCTGTATGACCCCAGCATCGACTATGCCACGCATGGCCCTCTAGTGAGGCTCACCAACGGTCCGCATCTGCTGAACGGCGAACAGGCGCTTGATCTGGCTCGTGCCCGCGGCGACGCCTACGGCTCGTACGGCTTCGCCCAGAGCGATTTTGAGCGTACTCAGAACCAGCGCCTGATGTTAATTGCCATTAAGAGCAAGGCTGTCAGCGCCGCCGTGCTGGCCAACCCAGCCAAGCTCACCAGCCTATTCGACACCGTTGGCAGCAATGTCAAAACGGACTTTAAGCTGAGTGAGGTACACCGCCTCTATGACCTCACCAAGAACATCCAAGGTAAAGATATCCAATCGCTGAGTTTGAACCAAGCAAATGGTAAGAACCTACTCATGAGCTACCAGGCACCGGATGGCGAATCGGCACTGATCCCAGCGGCTGGCCGTGATGACTTTAGCGATATTCAGACATATATTAAGCAGCTGATCTCTTCCAACCCGGTGGTGCAAGAGAGTGCCAAGGTGGTAGTTCTGAACGGTACCAGCACCAACGGCTTAGCGACCAAAGTGGCGCACACCCTGGCCTCGAATCAGATAAGCGTGTCGTCCGTCGGTGATTCGCCAGCTCCGGCTCAGGTAACTACGACAATCATCGATAAATCGGGTGGCAAGAAGCCAGGCACCAGAGCTCTACTAGTCAAGCTTTTTGGCAACCACGTGACAACTCAGAACACCTACAACCTGACCTATAACGCTGATTTCATAGTTATAGTGGGGAGTGATCAGGCGACCGGCGCCACGTCGACCAACAACAGCGCTGCGGGCACGCAATAACGAACTGCACTCACAGCCGCAATATGGTAGGGTAAGAGTATGGTTGATCGAGTGGCTTTGAACTATCTCCACGCTTTTCTGGAGCGGCATCCTACACAGCGCTTTAAGAAGAAGGAAATTATCGTTTTCCAGGGTGAAGCGCCCCGGACGGCTTTTGTCGTCAAAAGCGGCACAGTTAAAACCTATAATCTCAGCGTCAGCGGTGACGAAAAGCCAGTGGCCTTTTACCAGGCGGATAGCGTTTTTCCGGCGGCCTGGGTGTACGGCAAAACCGCTAGTGCCCCCTATTACTACGAAGCCTTTACGCCTGAAGTCGAACTCTACGCCATTG
>DATCFR010000015.1:0-5570 GCA_036509405.1 Saccharimonadales bacterium (SeqCode) | reverse complement strand
GAGCCAGAAGTTGGCAGCCCTGAACCAGTTATTGGTTGCGGCGTACTGCCCACTACCACTGGAGGCGCCGGGGCTGGTGGGGCTGGGGCTGGACCGGCAGTACCACCACTTGGCGTCACAGGTTGAGGAGTTGCGACAAAGACCCTATAGCCATTCGCATAATCATGCCAGGCTCCGCCAGCGACATTGTCAATTTTGTAATATCCGTTGCCCTCAGCTTTGGTGGGACTCGGATTAAGTTCCGGGTAACCGGCCGGTGGACTAACGCCCCACATACTGGTAGCCTCGCTTGTTTGTGAAGAAAGAATTCATTGGTTTTACTTTCTTATATTATTTTTGTTATTGCCTAACGATATTATTCTCCGGCAGAATAGCACAAGCATAACTGTTTTGTCAAGCTACAAACTCCTTATAATTGGCCGGCAACCTGTAGCTGATAAGCATACTGCTCAATGCCGCCGAATTCCTCGACGTCAACCAGGCGGCCATCTTGCAAGACATAGATTTTGTCCATCAGATTCAGCAGCGGCAGTCGGTGCGTCACCAAAAGCACGGTTTTATCCTGGATTAGCGAGCCGATTGAATCGTGGATTAGCCGCTCTGACTTGTCATCCAGGGCCGAGGTTGGCTCGTCCATGCAGATAATCGGCGCATTTTTGAGCAGTGCCCGGGCAATCGAGATACGCTGACGTTGGCCGCCGCTCAAAGACGAGCCGCCCTCGCCGGCAATGGAGTTCATGCCCAGCGGTAGCTTGTTCACAAAATCGGTGATGTTGGCCGCCTGGGCCGCCCAGCCGAGTTCATCGGGAGTCATCACACGGTTGATGTCACCATCCTCCATGTTCTCCTGAATCGTGGTGGCGAACAGCTGCGGCGACTGGCTAATCCAAGCGATGTTGCGGCGCAGTTCCTGCAGGCTCACGGTCTGCACATCGTAGCCATCAACTAAAATACGCCCGGCAGTTGGCTCGATATACAGATCCAACAGCCGCAGCAGCGTGCTCTTGCCGGCGCCGCTCGGACCAATAATGCCAATCTTCTGCCCCGGCTCGATGGTCAGGCTGACCTGGTCCAGTACCGGCGTGCCGCGGTAGGCGTAGGACACATTCTGGAATTGCACCCTGCCAGTGAGCCGCGGCAGCGACTTGCCTTCGCGCAAACGTTCCACACCCTCGTGATCGCTCAGCACCTCGTAGACACGCTTCACATTCACCAGCTTTTGGCGGCGAATCGTAATTTGCGAGGTAATATCCTGAATCGGCCCAATCAGATAACCCAGGTAGGTCATAAAAATCAGCAATTCACCCAGCGAAAACTGATGGTTGAGGGCCTGGGTACCGCCGAAGTAAATGACCAGCGAAGTGCCCAGCACCACCACCAGGCCGTTACTAAACTGGAACAGCTTGCCCCACAGCAAACCCCGGCGCGAAATAAGATAGGTCTGCTGCCAGAGATCTTTTAATTTTTGCACCTGCCGCTCTTGCAGCGTGAAGGCCTGCACGGCCTCGGTGTTATCGATGGATTCGTTAATCAGCGAGGCGGTTTTGCTGAAAAGTTTGGTCAGGGCCAGCCCCAGCTTGCCCATGATCGGCCCAAAAATCGCCACCGACAAGATTAGGAACGGGATGACGACAATGGTGATAATCGTCAGCTTGGCATTCAGCGTCAGCATGATGGCCATAACACCGATAATCAAGATGACGGAGCCGATAATCTCCGATGTCGAATTAAGCACCAGATCGGACAAGCTATTAGTAACGTCATTTTGGCGGTACACATAATCGCCTTTAGGCAGCCGGCCCTCGTGGTACAGCGGCAAGTGCAGGATGTGCCGGAAGCTTTCCTCTTTAATCGACCGATTCAGCCAGTAGCCGATTTTGAGCAGGAAATAATCCTTCAGCACGCCAAAGGCCTGCCCCAATATAAAGATCAGCAGTGTCAGAAAGGCGACGATTAAAATCAGGTGCGGCGTGTGCGTGTAGGGCTTGAGCGGCCCGGGCGCTGGCACCGTGCCGAACACCGAGTCAGCCAGCAGCTTGAGCGGCCACGGCTGTAGCAGCGCGATAGCCGAAGCGATGGTATTAAGCACTACCATTACAATGATGGCCGGCTTGGCCTGGGCGTAATATTTCTTGAGCCAGGATTTAAATTCGGTGGTGGTCTGGCGACGACCGTTTTCGAGCATCCAGGTGTCGATACTCTCTTTGACCATCTGTTGCGGCCAGCCGGCGCGGTTCAGACTATAGGCAATAAAGTCCACGGGCACGCCCTTGGCGACCCCTTCTTCGATGGCCTGTTTCAGTCTCTGATCTTGCATATACTAAATATAAGCATAACAAAGTTACCCCCTCAGTGCTCAACTCGGGAGCTTTATTGGGAGGGCGGTTTGTCGTGCTTAATCTTGAGGGGATCGGTATCAGGTTTGCTGACAGCTTCAATAACACCTTTGGCTGGATCGGCTGCCACGCCACCGGTGCCGCCCGCCCAGCCGGCTAATTCAGCCTTAACGGTAGCTTCCAGCTGTTGAGCACTCGGATAGCTTGAGGTTTTCGGGAACTCCACGCCTGCCGGGGCGGCCACAGCGCCAGTTACCATCGGATTGGCCGCGGGAAGACTGACCCCGCCCCCGATGTTAATTCTCTGACCGGGGAAAATACGTTCGGGATTTTTGATCTGAGGATTCATAACCGTTAAATTCGCCGGCGACGTGTTATTGGCCTGCGCGATACTCGCCAGGGTTTCGCCGTGGGCCACGGTGTGCATGATGCCAGCGGCAACTGGATTGGCTGGAGGAGCCGGACTTGGCACACTAGCGGCAGCAGCGGCCGGCTGAACAACTGATGGAGCCGACAAGACAGCCGGCGCGGCGCCACTTGCCGGAACTTGTCCGGGCGAACTGCTGGCCCCACCTACTGGTGCCGGAGCGGCACTACTTTCCGCCGGAACACTCGGGAAGAAAACCTTGCTGCCTGATAGATAAACATGCCACTCGCCGCCAATGCCGGGCTCAGTAACATAACGCTGAGCGTTCTGGGCGTTACCACCCTGAGGTGTCGTGGGATTCATGTTTTTATCCTTTTTATTCTTATATACTCCTTTGGAAAATATCATAGGCCTCTGCAAGCTGTCAAGATATACGACGGTCTTTCCTTGATTTTTAAAGAATATAGTATCATAATAATATTATGGAAGACTGGCCCTGGGCCCCGGAAGCCGACGCCCTAGAAGAGATGGGGCGAGCTGATGCCGCAACCATCGACAAATTATTACAAGAGCATCCCCCGCAGGATACAAGTGATAGCTCGCGCAGCTCTATAGGGCCTGGAGATTATTGGGGCACAGCAACGGCAGTTGCGTGCCTCGAGCTTGGGTTGCCCCTAGGCTTCGCGCGAGACGACCATCCTGACCTCCAAGTATATGGCAGTACAGAGGCATTAAACTACTGGCACCACCTAAGCGGGTTCGAGCTTCGCGGCGAAGGCAATATTCCCGCCAACGAGTCCAGATCGGGTATTTTCACGATTCTCAACAATCCTGTACATCAGATGCTATTTGAACACATGTACGCCGCGCGGCATGAGTTCCCTATAGAAACTCTAGCAATGTCTGACCCCATGTTCTGGAAAGCACGAGACGGCCAACCAATCACAATTCATCAAGCTATCGACCATCAAGGCTTCCTGCGCCTATATCAAGAAGATCCTGAACGTTGCATTCGCCTATACTTAGCCCGCCAACTGCCACACCTCGGCGCTACTCGAAAAGCTATACAGGGCTTACACTTTGACGCAGACTTGCTAGAATCACACCTCGCCGAAAAGCCAGGAATGACCAGTGAAGAAGGGCTCATCGTCACCGGCGAAAGCCAGCGAGAACGTATCCAGTTCCAGCGCTATAGAGCAGAGTACTTCCTCATCGATTATGACTTTACTGTGCGCCTGTTATCGGAAGGCTATAAACCTTACTCCCTCAAAGATATCATTCCCATCGCCGCCGCTTATGTCACCAGTCTGCTCGCCGCCCACCCCGAACTTAATCCGGCAGACTTACAAGTCGAAATACCCGACGCCAGACAACAGATCGGAAAATTGCTAACCGACTTGCATAGACACGATAAAGCGACCGAAAACTAAACGAGCCCAGCTACTGTTCTAGACGAGGGTCAAACGATTAGAGCTCTTGTGGTTGCTGAATATCTTTTATAAATTTTTCAATCTGTGAAGTTATCTCTGGATCTTTGCTCCAAAGTGACATTTCTCTTGTACCAATCCGAACTGTCCATTCTGCAAAGTCATGAGTACCGCAAATAACTTCGGTATCACCATTAGCGCGTTTTATAAAAAACGCTTTGGCGTGAGTGGCAATGGGCAGATGAACAATATCCAAATTCGGCTCTTCAGCTTCACGACTGTCTAGGTGTCGCTTTATTCTACGGTTCGCCCAGGCACTAGGATAAGTTTATCGGCCGGATTTACTAGGTACGTTCCCTTCACCCCTGCTGCCATTTTTTTCCTTAAAGCTACGTCCATGGCCCCAAAAACCGACTTGGCAGGTGGCCACTGACTGACAAAAGTAAACTCATCACCCGGCTCCAACGAGTCCGCTAATTCAAGTGCGCGCTCCATGCTAACTGAGCTACCACGCGCTCCACCGTCAAAAAGCAGCGTAGTGTTCTCATCGCCTGTTTGATCACGCTCAAGCACTAAGGTATCGTTCTTATCGATCTCGGGAACTTCAGTTCTATGAAACTTTTCTTTAATAAATTCTACCGCTTTGGGATCAGTCACCTTGAGCGCAAAATTGGAAATCTGATAATCAAGTCCACGAAAGTTATTCGTCATTATCCAAGCAACATCACCGACAAAAGCGGTCTTGACGTGGTTATGGCTTAAAATTGGATAATGGCCGCGCTCTCGATGAGATGGGTCTGTTATGCCTGCAAGATCCATCAATCGAAAAGTCTCTTTCCTAAGAGCTGCGGCTTCCTCCAGAGCTGCTTTATCCTCGCCTTTTGCAGCGATTCGCCCTAAGAATATGACTGCCTCGGCGGCTATCTCGCCGTTTTCGTAGGTACGGATTTGGTTCTCGCCAATTCGTCCCATATGAAGACGAACATCCTTGACGCCTCTTGCTTTTGCATCCTGTAAGCTATCAAAAATTGGCGCTGTTTCATCTGTCACTTCCCAAAGCATGTTCTCTATGCCAACTTGGTCATCGGGTCCGGCCGCCTGCACAGCCGCTACAAATTCATCTGTAAATTCTGCCAATGACTGCAACTGGAAGCTTGGTGCTTCAAGAGCTTCTCTATGTTCTTGGGATCTTGGATAGACTGATGGAGTGTCTGGCATGTTAGTGTTTCTATGTTTATTAGTATTTAGCTATATAAACATTAGCACATTATTGCTTATTTTACAAGTGTATTTTTCTCTGCAATCTAACCTCTATCATCTATAATCTATCGCATGGCACTCTCGATCGGCATAATGAGTTTCTAACCCAACTACCTTTTGAGCTAAAATTGACCATGCCACCGACTGATAAGGGCAAACGAGGATATTCTGACGCCTACA
>DATCFR010000014.1:0-4720 GCA_036509405.1 Saccharimonadales bacterium (SeqCode) | reverse complement strand
GGCCTTCCACCGATGAACTCTGGGAAATGTGGCGGTTCAACGGCACGCCCGGTAACTACGTCTTCGGCTTCGGGGGCTACATGGCCAATGTATCCAGTTGGAACGGCATTTGGTCGAATGGCTGGGGAGCGAGAGCTTGCGGCCTGGCCTCGGCCGGGGGATTACTAACTATCCAGGACATCGTGGACGTGCTGAACGGCGGCACGATCCAGCACGCACTCGGGATCTCTCTGGGGGTTATCGCTAACTCCCGTACAGCGCCAGCTAACCGTAACGATACTTCTACTCACACCCCCCAATATGAACTCGACGGGACTACCGCTAACCCGGCGTATGGCTTCGTCGACGCCGTAGCTGAAGGCACCTGGTGTAGGCTGCCAGCCAGTCTCAACCCAGCCACCGCTATGCCGGGAGCAGGACCGATAGCTATAGCCATCGCCACGGCCATCCGTGATTATGGCTTATTCGTACACGACGGCGGCGGGAGTAATACTATTAACCTGGAAGATGCCCGTGTCCTCGGCTCCCCGTACTCGTACGCCAAAGTCAATCCGTTCTATGGCAGTACCGGCATTGCCAGCGGTATGTTTGACAGCTACATTAACAGTAGCGCGCCAGTAAGCTGGAGCGATTCAACGCTGCGCGCAATCAGCGAATCTCTCCATGGCGCCACAAGTGTATTCTCCCAAATCCCCTGGAACCAATTACAGCAGCTGCAGCCCTTCTCCAGCTAAGTGCCCGCCCTTGACAAACCGCAAGCGGTTTACTTATACTGCAATTAGTAATCAAAAAACAAAAAGTAAGAAAATTATGGCTAAACCAATCGCAGCTTTGATGCAGAAAGAAATGACGCGCAAAGAGTTCATGGCAACTCTTGGTCTCGCCGTGGGCTCCATTATGGGGTTCTCAACTATTATTCATCTGTTGACCGGCAAATCATTTAACAATCATCTCGGGCACACCGGTACGGGCTACGGATCGACCGCCTACGGCGGCGGCCGCGACAAGTAGCTACATCATTCCCATACCGCCGCCCATTGCGGCAGCCGGGTCGGCCTTTTGCTCTTCAGGCACATCAACCACCAGCGCGCCCATGGTCATGGCCGTGCCGGCAATCGAAACTGCGTTCTGAATCGCTTCCCTGGTAACAGTGGTCGGGTCAACCACGCCATTGGTTTTCAAATCAACCAGCTTGCTCGGATCATTTACGTTGACGCCAAAGCCGGCCTTGCCGGCCTTCACCTGCGGTAGCCACTCGTCGGCGTTGAGTCCAGCATTCGACAGCAAAATCCTAAACGGCTGCTCCAACGCCTTAATCAGCAGCAACTTACCGGCGGCCACCGAAGTGTCATCGCTCGCAGCGCTGCTCACCGTGCCAATCAGGTTGATCAGCGTTACGCCACCACCTGGCACGATGCCTTCACTCAAAGCGGCCTTCACGGCGTGCACAGCATCATCCACGCGGAACTTCTTTTCTTCGATCTCAGTCTCAGTCGCACCACCGACTTTAATGACGGCAACCTTGCCGCTCAAAGCCGCGCGTCGCTTCTCCAGATTTTCTTTGTCATACTCGCTAGTCGCCTGGTCAATCTGGGCGTTGATCTGCTTGATGCGGGCCGCGACTTCGGCCGGCGAACCGCCGCCCTCGATAATCGTCGACTCGTCTTTGTTCACAATCACTCGTCGGGCCGAACCAACCACATCAATATCAACGTTCTCAAATGTCATGCCACGGTCTTCGGTCACCACAGTCGCGCCGGTCAAAATCGCAATGTCATTCAGCACGTCTTTGCGGCGATCGCCGAAGGCTGGCGCCTTAATGGCCACAGTGTTAAAGACGCCCTTCAAGCGGTTCAAAATCAGTGTGCCAAGCGCTTCGCCCTCAACATCTTCAGCAATCAGCACCAGGTCTTTCTTGCCGGTCTGCGCCAGCTTCTCCAGCAATGGTAAAAACTCCTGGATGCTGGAAATTTTCATGTCGGTAATCACGATGGCAGCTTTGTCATAGACGGCCTCCATGCGCGCCGTGTCCGTCACCATGTACGGGCTCACGAAGCCGCGGTCAAAGGTGAAGCCCTCGACCACTTCGGACTCCATTTCCAAGCCCTGCCCCTCTTCGACCGTTACCACACCGTCTTTGCCGACTTTGTCGATCACGTCCGCGATCAAGTCGCCAATTTGGGCATCACCGGCCGAAATCGTCGCCACTTCGGCAACGCGAGTCTTCTTACCCTGAATATCCTCAGACAAGCCCGACAATTTAGCAATAACTTCTTGCGCGGCTGTTTCCAGCCCTTTGCGCAGCAGCATCGGATTGTGCCCAGCCGCGATCAGCTTATTCGCCTCATTCAAGATGTGATAGGTCAGTACCGTCACGGTAGTAGTACCGTCACCGGCCACGTCATTCATCTTAGAAGCGGCTTGCTTAATTAACTCGGCGCCGACCTTGTAGCCCAGCGTCTCGTCATCCACGTCAGCCAATTCCACACCCTTAGCCACAGTCACACCGTCATGCGTGACGGTCGGCGCGCCAAAGGTCTTGCTGATAACCACATTGCGGCCCTTCGGCCCCATGGTAGTTTTAACGGCGTTGTAGAGCACCTCGGCCCCCGCCAACACCCGGCGGCGGGCATCATCATCATAAAATACTTTCTTTGCCATCGATCCTCCTACTTAACCGTCGCCAAGACGTCTTCTTCCTTAACCAATATGTATTCCTTGCTATCGACCTTCACTTCGGTCGTGCTGTAACTCTTATAAACGATCCGGTCGCCAACTTTCACCTGCTGAGCCCGCGGCCCAGTGGCCACGACCTTTGCGGTTTTCGGCTTTTCCTGCGCCTTGTCGGGCAAATACAGCCCGCTGGCCGTCTTAGTCTCGGCGTCTTCGCCAACGGCGACCACATAATCACCTAACGGCTGCAATGGTGCACTCATCTATAAAACCTCCCATTAATTGTCTCTAGCAGCTGTTGCCTCGCAATCAAACACCTGCTTCTGGCACTCACTATACCCGAGTGCTAATGCCCGGTCAAGCTTCGCTTGTTATAACGTCTTCTTTACGACTGGAGATCCTAATGAACTGCTCCCACCACTCAATAATACGCTCTGAATCCGTCGGCTTTCTCACCTCGCGAGGGTCGGTTAAGGCGTCGGCAACCGCGAACTGCAGTGCTGTTAAGCCTATGTCTTCTTTTAAGTCTTCCCGCTTTATCATATCCACCTCGTCTTGGGCGGCTTCTGGCGAATAATAACTCCTCACGAGAGCCTGAAAAATCTCCCTAGCCTCAACGTTTTTGGCAATATAAAAGTCGTCCGAATGCATCTCACCCGTCTCGGCTTCGGAAACGCCTGAGACTATAGCATCAAGATACCTTTCCCGATCTACCGTAAACAACGCTGTAGGTAATATATATGACTTGAAACCCTCTCTTTCGTTCGTGACGAGTTTCCTGTAACCGTGCGTTCTTTGTGTCTGGGCGCCAATCTGCTCACCTCTGCTATCCTGGACTGCGACAACGCGTAGAATTCCGTCGTCTCCGCGATCAATCATAGAACGCCTTATGGCTTCCGAGGCTTGCGTTAGTGTTCGGCCTTTTTGTACTTCATCGACAATCATCAACTTACTTTTACCAGGAACATACACCCCCGCGGCAACAAGTTCCTCAACCCTCTGATCAACAAGATTGAGTTTCTGTCGGCCTGTTAACCCTGATAAGCGACGTGTCCGCGCATTAATACTCGTTCCTATGGGCAGATCTACAAAGACAGGTTCCACCGTAGATCGTTGCCTTAAAGCCTCGGCGGCGACCCACTCAATTGGCCCCGCACCTCGTAAGGGGAAAAACACGATATCTGGCGCTTCTTTTTCAATAACGTCAGCCACCAAGTTGCACCCCGCCACCATATCTGCGGCTTCCTTAGGAGTAATTGAACGTGTAAGGTGGTCCATCGGGCGCGACCGTACAGTCTCACTTAATCCCATAAATTGGTTGTAGGTCATTTCGCTCTCTGGAGTAGCAAGCGCCGACAGAGCTCTTTGAAGAGTAACCTCCGGCGTGGGGGGCGTATTATCGTGAGGCTTCTGCCCTTCATGTGGGTGTTGACTAGTAAGCATAACTTCTATAGATACTACACTATTTTTGTATTATTGTCAATTCTATATGCTCTTAATAGCGTCCCGGGCCGTGCCAATCTCATCCCACCGCCGCTCGCCGTCGGGGCCTTCCATGGTTTTTTCGTGGCCTTTGCCCAGTAATAACACCGTGTCACCCTTCCGGGCGCGGCTCAGAGCAAATGTAATCGCCTCTGTCCGGTCGTGCACCAAAAACAGGTCTTTATCGCGCGTTTTGCCGGCTTTTTCGGCGCCGGCGGCCACTTGGTCCATTAGCTTCTGGGGGTCGGCGTCGCGGTCATCCTCTTCGGTCACGATGACTTCGTCGCAGTACTTACCCGCCAATTCGCCCTGCGCCAAGCCTTTGGTCAAGTCGCGGCGGCCAGGCGTGCCGAACATAGCAATCAGCTTACCCTTCACCACCGGTCGGAAATCTTTAAATAATTTCTCGAAGCTGTCGGGCGTGTGCGCAAAATCCACGATCACGTCAAAATCCTGGCCCTCGTTAATCCGCGTCATGCGGCCCTCTACGCTGTCCAGCGCCGCGATGCCCTGCTCTATCTGTTTCGGACTCAAGCCCACCGCAATACCGGTGCACACCGCCGCC
>DATCFR010000013.1:0-4937 GCA_036509405.1 Saccharimonadales bacterium (SeqCode) | reverse complement strand
GCGGGCGAGCGGTAGGCCGCTGGCCGTCGGTTGGCCGACAACCTGGCTCAGCACCGGGTTTTGCATGGCCAGTTCGCCGAGGCGCACTAGGTCGTGGGCCGTGCTGGTGGTGGTGGGCGCGAAGCCGCTAGCGTCGCTGCCGACGTGAGTGTGCGTCAGGCCAAGCTGGTTGAGATATGCTGTGGCAGCCACGTTGTAGTCATGCAGGGAACCGAAGGCCCAAATTGCCAAGCTATCGGCCATGTTGTTGGCCGAGGGCAGCATGATAGCTTGCAACATCTGGTATTCGCTAATCTGTTCGCTGGCCACAACTGGCACGACTGAGCCGCCCTGAGCCATGTAGCTGCTATACAGCGCTGCGTCCGCGGCAGTCAGCGTGATAATCGGACCCTGCTGTCCCAGACTGAGCGGCTTTTCACGCAGCACTACCAGTGCAGTAATGAGCTTGGCCGTGCTAGCGGTCGGCACCGGTGTTTGAGCGTTGTGTGTAGCTAGAATAGAACTGCCAACAATGCCGACGGCGCTTTGGCCGCTGGTCGGCCAAGTTAATTGCGCGGCCGGCGTTTGGATGCTTAGCTGGGTGGCCGCCAGCGCCGGCGTCAGCACTGGCAAGGGCCGCACCGCCGCCCAGTAGCCATAGATAAAAGGCAGCAGCAGTGCAACTGCTCTGTAAACCCATTTTTGCCCGGCGCGCCACCGCAATGTTTTCATAACCTGCCATCATCATACACTAGGGCCGGTAACTGTTGTATAATGACAATCATAAACTAGAGGAGGGCTTCATGACCGTAGTGATTATAATCGTTGTCGTAATCGTGCTGCTGATCGCAATCGGCGCGGCAATGTACAACGGCTTGGTTCGACTGAACCAGCAGGCTAACGAGGCGTGGAGCGACATCACCGTCCAGCTCAAACGCCGAGCCGATCTGATACCGAACCTGGTCAACACCGTGAAGGGCTACGCTTCGCACGAAAAGTCTGTTTTTGAAGACGTCACCGCTGCTCGGGCCAACACTCTGAGCGCCCAAACACCGGAAGAGGCCGCCAAGGCCGAAGGCGACTTCCAGAAAACCATGAAGAGTCTATTTGCCGTTGCCGAGGCCTACCCGGACCTGAAGGCTTCACAAAACTTCCAAGAGCTCCAAGCTGAACTGACCGACACCGAAGACAAAATCCAGGCTTCGCGCCGCTTTTACAACGGCGTGGTCCGAGACTTCAACACTAAGCGCAAGACTTTTCCGACCAGCGTTTTCGCCGGCATGCTTGGCTTCAAGCAAGACAAACAGTTCTTCGAAGTTGACGAAGCTCAGGCCGCTACTATTCAGAATCCGGTCGACGTCAAGTTTTAAGCGTACATGTACTCCGATATTGCCGCCAACAAACGTAAAACCGTCATTATCATGCTCGGTTTTATTGTGTTCGTAACGCTGATTATCTGGATTTTTGACAAATATCTCGGTGGCAGCACTGGCGTGTTCTACGGCGGGCTGATTGGTGCCTGCGTCTACGCGGTATTCACTTATTATGCTGGTGCCAAGATGGCCCTGGCGGTCAACCAGGCGCACGAGATTCAGAAATCCGACAATCCGCGTCTCTGGCGTATCGTCGAAAACCTGTCTATCACCGATGGGCTGCCGATGCCCAAGGTGTACATCATGAACGATCCGGCGCCCAATGCCTTTGCTACCGGCCGTGATCCGCGCCACGCCGCGGTCTGTGCGACTAGCGGCATCCTAGATCTCATGAATGACGACGAGCTGCAGGGTGTGCTAGCTCACGAGCTGGGGCACATTAAGAACTACGATATCCGTGTTAGCATGATTGCTTTTGCGCTGACGGCTGTCATCTCGTTGCTGGCCGACATTATGCTGCGTCTCACCTGGTTCGGCGGCGGTGACCGTGACGAAAATAATCAACTTTTTTTGATACTCGGTATCGTCGCTGCCATTTTGGCGCCTATCGTCGCCACCTTGATACAGCTGGCCGTTTCGCGTCAGCGCGAATACCTAGCTGATGCCACCGGCGCCCTGACCACCCGCTACCCCGAAGCTCTGGCCAGCGCCTTGGAAAAGATTAAAAAAACTGGCAGCGTAGCTCGCCGCCAAAACACCGCCACAGCCCACCTATTCTTCGTGAATCCGCTGAAGGGCCACAGTCTGGCCAACCTCTTCAGCACGCACCCGCCCATCGACGACCGCATCGCGCGCCTGCGCTCCATGAACACCCACGCCTAAGATCATTAAAAATCTCTGAATTTTATTGCTCAGCACCAAGCGCGGGTTTATGATGATTAGTAGTATGCAAAGTTTGAGCGATAGCGAGCAACGCGAAGTGTTAGGGGAGGTTCTAGCCGATCAGCTGCAGGCCATACTAGAATATGTTCAAGAGATACCCTTTATAAAGCAGGAGATTAGCGATATCAAAGATAGATTAACTTCAGTCGAGCAGATAGTTAAACGGCATGAAGTCGACATTCGGCAAATCAGACACCAACTAACAGCATAGTCTTATATAATGGCTACATGGCCAAAAAAACCGGGAAAACGACCGCTAAACGAAAACCCTCAAAGTCCGCGCGCAAGAAGGCCGCGACCGCCAAGCCGGCGGCAGTCCGAACTAAACGCGCGACGCTAACAGCCCCGAAGTCTCGCCGCCCCAAACAGCCGGCGGAGCTGCCGAACGCCTGGCGCATAACTAAAACCGCTGCTCTCATGCTTTGGCAATATCGGCGCCTTTTTATCGGCATCACGCTGGTTTATGGGCTGCTGAATATAATGCTTGTCCAGGGCCTGGCTAGCAGCACGAACGTCGGCGACCTAAAAAGCCAACTCAGCCACGCTTTCACCGGTCATCTGGGTTCGCTAGCTTCTTCCCTAAGCATTTTTGCGGTGCTGGTCGGCGGAGCTGGCAATAGCTCCAGCCAAACCAGCGGAGCCTATCAGTTGTTTCTGGGCCTGCTGGCCAGTCTGGCAGTTATTTGGGCGCTCAGGCAGGTTTTGAGCGGCGCGCAGCCGCGGATCCGTGATGCCTACTACCGCGGCATGTTTCCGTTGGTGCCGTTCACGCTGGTACTATTGGTTATTGGTTTGCAGCTGTTGCCGCTGCTGGCTGGTTCGTTGCTGTATAGCGTCGTGATTACCAACGGCATTGCCGTCCATTTTGCCGAGAAGTTTTTCTGGGCCTTGCTGTACGGGGCCTTGGCCATACTGAGCCTGTATATGATTAGCGGATCCGTGTTCGCGCTATATATCGCGACCCTGCCGGACATGACGCCGGTTAAAGCGCTGCGCTCGGCGAAGGAGCTGGTGCGCGGGCGGCGCTGGTCGGTGCTGCGCAAAATTCTCAGCCTGCCGGTGATTTTACTGCTTGTACCGGCCATTGTCATGGTGCCGATTATCATCTGGCTGACGCCTTTGACACGGTGGGTTTTCTTCCTTTTGACGATATCCGCTCTGACGGCGGTGCACGCCTATCTTTACACGCTGTACCGGGAGCTGCTCAATGACAATGAATAAGCGCCAAGCCGGCGCCCGTGTCCTCAAACTGCGTGAGCTGATTAACGATTACCGTTATCATTACCACGTGCTCGACGAATCAATCATGAGCGAGGCTGCTGCCGACAGCCTAAAGCACGAACTTTCGCAACTGGAAGCCGAATACCCGGAGCTGATCACGCCCGATTCGCCGACGCAACGTGTGGCCGGTGCGCCGCTGCCTGGTTTCACCCAAGTCGAACATAGCTCGCGCATGCTCAGCCTGAACGACGTTTTCGACGAGGCCGAAATACGGGCTTGGGAGGAACGCATTGTCAAATTGCTGCCCGAAAGCGCCAAGCTGGAGTACTTTGCTGACGTCAAGATGGACGGGCTGGCCTGTGCTCTGGTCTACCAAGACGGAATTTTAACGCGCGGCATTACGCGCGGCGACGGCTTCGTCGGTGAGGACGTCACCGCCAATATCCGAACCATCGATTCAATTCCGCTGATCCTACGCCGAGATAAAAAATACGCTGCATTTCTGGAGGGCCGCACAGAGATACGCGGCGAAATCGTCATGTACAAGGCCGACTTTGCCAAACTGAACGAAGCACAGGCCAAGGCCGGCAAAAAACTCTTTGCCAATCCGCGCAACACTGCTGCTGGCACTATTCGCCAACTCGATCCCGGTCTGGTGGCCGGCCGACCGCTGCACTTTCGCGCCTACGATCTGTTGCGGGATAACCAAGAAGATGTGCCGACCTACGCCTACGCCTACCAAGCGTTGCGTGGCCTAGGGTTCCTAGCCAGTCAAGAGACCGCGGTGTTTAAAAAAATTGAGCAAGTCTTGAAGTTCGCTCAAGACTGGGAAGCCAAGCGCCAAAAACTACCCTTTAACACCGACGGCTTGGTAGTAAAAGTGAACGATCGCCAGCTGTATCGGCGTTTGGGCGTGGTCGGCAAGGCGCCGCGTGCCGCTATTGCTATCAAGTATGCGGCCGAGCAGTCGACGACCAAGGTGAAAGACATTTTCGTTTCTATCGGCCGGACCGGCGCCGCCACACCCGTGGCTATGCTTGAGCCGGTCGTCATTGCCGGCAGCACGGTCCAAATGGCCACACTGCACAACGAAAGCGAAATCGCGCGCAAAGACATTCGCATTGGCGACACGGTCATCGTCCACAAGGCCGGCGACATTATCCCGGAAGTCGTCGAGCCGCTGGTTAAGCTGCGCAGCGGTTCGGAAAAGCCATTCGTGATGCCCACGCACTGCCCGGAATGCAATACTAAACTTGTTAAGTATAAGGCTGAAGACGCCGTGTGGCGCTGCCCGAACGAGCACTGCCCATCACGTGCCTGGAAGCGCATCGAGCATTTTGCCAGCAAGGGCGCGCTCGATATTGAGGGACTCGGTGAAAAAAACGTCATCGCGCTTTTGGAGGCCGAATTGATCCAAGACCA
>DATCFR010000012.1:0-2878 GCA_036509405.1 Saccharimonadales bacterium (SeqCode) | reverse complement strand
TAGCGACCTTGCTGGCCTTGGTTTTGCCGGTGAATCCGGCCTATCCGGCCCACCGCTGGGTACGCTTAGGCGGTCTGTCATTCCAATCGGTGGAGCTGGTAAAATTTGCGGTCATGGTCTGGCTGGCGGGTTTTTTGGCTGGTCGCATTCAGCAGGGCAGTATTCGCAGCACTAATCTGACACTGCGGCCCTTGGTGTGAGCGCTGGCCGTGATTGGCTTCGTGATTGTCGGCGTCCAGAGCGACCTTGGCTCAGCCGGCGTAATGATTGCTATGATGGGAACCATGGCCTATGTGGCCGGGCTGCCCTTGGGCCGCATCATGCTGATTGGCGGCGCCGTTTTACTAATGCTGGTGCTGGCCATCTCATCCACGCCCTACCGTCGGGCTCGCCTAGAAAGCTATCTGCACCCCCAGTCTAACTGTCAAAGCAGCGGCTACCAGGCTTGTCAGGCATTGATCGCAGTCGGTTCCGGCGGCGTGATAGGCTTGGGGCTGGGCAGCAGCGTTCAGGCCTATGGCTACTTACCGGAGGCTGCCAATGACTCCATCTTCGCCATTTATGCCGAAAAGTTCGGTTTTGTCGGCACAGCCATACTGCTAGCGGTTTTTATGGCCTTTTTCACTCGCCTCAAGACTATTGCCGAACGCTTACCGGATGATTTCAGCCGTTTGCTGGTGATCGGCGTCCTGGCGTGGCTGAGCGTCCAAACGTTCATCAACATCGGTGCCATGATTGGCCTGCTGCCTTTGAAGGGCATAACCTTGCCGTTTATCAGTTACGGCGGTACTAGCGTGGTGTTTATCGCTGCTGCCGTCGGCCTAGTGTTCCAGGCTTCGCAGTATACTGCTTTCAACACGCCGCGTATCACCGAAGAAATCGGTGCGTCGAGGCGCACTTTGCGAGAGAGCACGCCGCGGAGGGCTAACTATTGAGGACTATCGTACTGACCGGAGCCGGTTCAGGCGGGCACATCACGCCAGTGCTGGCTGTGGCTGCCGAACTAAAGCGCCGCCAACCTGACATACAACTGATTTACATTGGTCAGCGCGGTGACAAACTTGGCGATATACCGGCCGATCACCCGGCCATTGACCAAGTGTTTACGATTCGGGCCGGCAAGTTCCGGCGTTATCACGGCGAAGGTTTGCGCCAATTGCTGGACGTAGTGACTACCTTCAAAAATGCTCGCGATTTCTTCTACGTTCTCGTTGGCCTCTATCAAGCCCGGCGCTTACTGCGCCGCCTGCAGCCGGATGTTATCTTCATCAAGGGCGGCTTCGTTGGCGTGCCAGTCGGCCTGGCAGCGGCTGGGCTGCATCTGCCATATGTGACGCACGATTCCGACGCTGTGCCGGGCCTAGCCAACCGCATCATTAGCCGTTGGGCCAGCCGCCACGCCGTGGCTTTGCCGCCCTCGGTTTATAAATATCCGGCTGATAAAACGGTTATGACGGGCATTCCGCTGCAAGCTGATTTTGTCCCTGTGGACGCCAAGCTCAAGCAGCGCTACCGCTCTGAACTTGATCTGCCATCTCATGCCAGAGTACTCTTCATTATCGGCGGTGGCCTGGGGTCGCAGCGGATCAACGAGGCAGTTGCAGCCATCGTGCCTCATCTGTTGGGCGAGTTCAAAGACTTGTATGTGCTACATAGCGCTGGTCGCAATCACGAGACGGCCATGCTGGCCGAACGCGACAAATTGTCGCCGGCAGAGCAGGGGAGAGTGCATGTACAGGGTTTTATAGAGGATGTGTACCGCTACAGTGGGGCAGCCGATATTGTCGTTACCAGAGCAGGGGCGACCAATCTGGCGGAATTCGCGCTGCAAGGCAAGGCCTGTGTTGTAATTCCTAGTCCATTTTTGACCGGTGGCCATCAACTCAAGAACGCCCAGTACCTGGCAGATCAGCGGGCAGCGCTGGTGCTGGACGAAGCTGCCTTGGCGGCAGATCCAAACCGGTTGGCACGTCAGATTAGCAATTTACTGCGCGACCCCAAACAGCAGCGTGAGCTGGGCGTGCGACTGGCTAAGTTTGCTAAACCCGAAGCTGCCAGTGAGTTAGCGCAACTACTATTGGACTTGCTATGAGATTGCGCCGTAAACGCCCTCAGCCGCTTGGCCGCCAAAAGCTTCGTGGCGACGATCTGGCACCAACTCCATCGGCTTTCGCATATCGGGCTCGCCGTTCCAAAGAAGCTCGCGTGGTCGGCCGCCAGGTCCAAGCTGATACGCCCAGGCCTGATCAAGTCCGGACAACTAATATCTGGCTGCAACGCTTCGGCTTGATCATATTGCTCATTGCCGGCGTAGCCTCTCTCATTAATGTCCTGACACTTTCTAGCGCCGCCAAGATAATACTGCTCAATGATAACAGCAGCCAGGCGTTGCTGCGCCCCCTGTCAGTGTATCAGCGTGCGGCCGATCAGCAGTTGGCTGACTCGATCTGGAATCGCAATAAAATCACCGTGGATACAGGCCGGATAAGCCAGCAGCTGCTCCACCAATTCCCGGAACTGAGCAGTGTCAGCATGACGGTGCCGCTATTAGCGCACCGGCCGCTAGTGTATGTCGAACCAGCCCGGCCAGCTCTGATTTTAATCGCCGGTAACGGCTCGTTCGCCATCGGTGATAACGGCCAAGCTTTACTGGCTGCCACCAATCCGGCGCTGGTTGGTCAAACCAGCACATTGCCGGTAGTTGATGATCAGAGCGGTCTTAACGTACAGCTCAATCGCCGAGCCCTGTCAGCTGATACGGTCAGCTTCATCCAAACTGTTGTCGCCCAATTGGCTGCCAAGCAGTTTGTGGCCTCCACCATGACGCTGCCGGTGGGCGCCAGCGAATTAGATGTTCATCTCAGTGGTCAGCCCTATT
>DATCFR010000011.1:0-6714 GCA_036509405.1 Saccharimonadales bacterium (SeqCode) | reverse complement strand
CGGCAACAAATGGACCGCGCTTATATTGCGCGACCTATTCAGCGGCCCCAAAAGATTCTGCGAGCTGGAAAAATCTGTGGGCAACATTAACCCCCGCACTCTTTCCCAGCGCCTCGACGACCTCGAAGCCCACGGCATCATCACCCGCCGCAGCTTCGCCGAAGTCCCGCCCCGCACCGAATACACCCTCACCCCCAAAGGCACCGACCTCCAGCCTATCCTCCAGCAGATGGCCGCCTGGGGCACGAAGCACTCCAGCTAATTTTGCTATTATAATAGAGGCATGAAAATCAAATTACTGATTACTGGCGGCACAATTGACGCACGCTACAATTATCTAAAGGCCACTGTTGATTACGACAAAACACACCTAAAAGATATGCTCGATCAAGGCAGATCGAGGGTAGACATAGATATCGAGCAGTTAACGCTAGTTGATAGTGATAAAATCACCGATGAACAGCGGCAGCAAATACTGGAAAAGTGTAATAATGCCGAGGCGGATAAAATTATTATCACTCATGGCACAGATACTATGGTTGAAACAGCTCGGTTCCTTGGCGAGAACATCCAAGATAAAACTATTGTCCTGGTGGGCTCCATGATTCCTTACGCTTTTAAAGGCTCAGACGCCTTGTTCAATCTTGGCGCAGGTGTAACAGCTGTACAGATTCTAGATAAGGGCGTTTTCATAACAATGAATGGCAAAGTTTTTAATTGGGATGAGGTTAAGAAGAATTTTGAGATTGGTGAGTTTCAAGAAAAGCACTAGCTCCTAATTGACATTGCCAACGTGGCAATTTAAGCTAATAGTAGTTAAGGAACATCAAAATGTCTGAAGACCAAAAATCATCTGCCGACTACGGCTTAAGAGAAGATCTCGAACCCTTGGTTGGTGGTCAAGTAGTAGCACATGTCGCTAAACACACCGCCGCAGTCGAACAGGCTAAACTTACTAAGGAAAAAACAGAGCGGCAAGCGGCAAGGCAAGAAAAATGGCAGGAATTAGCAACGAAAGTAAATCACTTAGCAGAGGTTGAGCGAGGTACTAAAGAAGTGGGTCCTTATGCGATACAGACCTTAGATGTTGGTGCAAAACTTGGCGCAATTGCTCGTGCAGGGGGAGATGGAGGTTTATTCGCGGCAGCCGACAATCTAGCTCACTCAGAGTCGCTGGCCAGAATGTATATCGAGGGTGGACCTATATCAGGGGAATGGCTTAATGGCCACATGTTCGAAGACTCTGAAGATCTGGTAAGTACTGCGGATGAGTATGTTCGTGGACTCTTTGCGTCGGGAGTTTCACTTTCGCTGACACTAGAATCATCTGAAGAAATACAAGAGGGATACCCACCAATCCAAACGAAGGGCGAGGAGTTCGTCGGCACTGTTTTAGATCCCGAGACGATACTTGTACCCAGCGATTCTCAATCACCATTAATATATAGAGTTATTGGTCCCGATAATCACCGCTTTGAGCCGATTATGAACTTATTGGGTGAAGTCAACCAACTGCACGGCGAAGCAGGCCATGTAGCTGTTTAGAAGTTGATCTACTCTTCTGGGTAGCATTAAAAGAACCTAGCTATTACTCGTAAAAAGTTTTGAATTTACTTTTCTCTGTCAGCGGCCGATTTAGCTTTGGCAATTTCGGTTTTAATGTCCGACATTTTTAATGGTCGGCTTGTATCACGCAGCCCGAAAAAGCGTACTTTTTCTTTAGTTCCCTCAACAGCAGGCTTCCCCGTATCGGGGTCTTTACTAGCGGTGATGGTAATTAAATCATACTTACTAACAAGACCGGCGCCACCGAACCTTGGCCTCCAAGCCACGAGGCCAGTTCTCTGGCGTATAAGCCTCGCTGTGTTAGGATCATCATTCACGGGGAAAACTTTTGTTTCTGTGTAAGGAAGTTCCAAATGGTAACTTTCTAGGGGTCCGATCACCTTGCCTCTATCTCCTCCAAGACTTACGTGACCAAGGCCTTCCAGAAGCGCGAAGACTTGTTCTGCAGTACGCTCCACCTGTTGTGGATTTTGGGTGCCTTCACCAGTGGCGAGTGAGCTACTTGTCATAAAGAATATTATACAAAAATTGCTATGAATGTCAATGCAAGACTAGGTGGGCTACTGTTCTTTAAAGTCGAGCGCGGCTGAATTGATGCAGAAATGCTGGCCGCTGGGTGATGAAGGGTCGTCTTCAAATAGATGCCCCAAGTGACTGCCGCAGTTGGAACAAACAATCTCCGTGCGACGCATGCCAAGACTGTCATCCTCTTGCAGTTTAACAGCACCCTCATCAGCAGCAGCTGAGAAGGCCGGCCAGCCGACCAGGCCGGGCATATCCGATTCGAACTTGGTGCCGCTCTTGAAAACTACCTGGCTGCAGGCCGCGCAGCGGTACTCGCCGGTCTTGTCGTTGTGCAGTAGCTGGCCGGTGCCGGGCGCTTCGGTGCCCTTCTCGCGCAGGATGTGGTACTGCTCGGGCGTTAACTTTTCCTTCAACTCGTCGTCGGATAATTGCATTTAGTCTTGGATCTCCAGGTCGTCCTTTTCGTTCTTTTTGGGCTTTTTCTTGGGTTTGTCGAGCTCGTCGAGATTCAAGAATTTAATAATGGCATAGACGGCCGCCAGCACAAAGATGAAGTCGAGCACGCCGTAGACGAAGGCGCCCCAGCCAAAGCTGGCGGCCCGGCCGTGCCAGTGCAGCGTGGAGGTTTGCTGGCTCAGCGCGTGGCCGAATAGCAGCTGGAAGAGTGGATCGATAAAGCTGGACACCAGCTGCTTGACCAGTGTTTGGACCTGCGTACCGATGACGAAACCGATGGCCAGGCCGACCACGGCGTGCTCGCGCAAAAAGTCGACGAAGCCGCTGACCGGGTGAATATCTGGCGCGGTGATGACTATTTTGGGCTGTTGCTGCGTTTGGCCGCGGCTGCTCTTGGGCTGCTCAAAGCGAATGGTGCTGCCGGGAGTCACCACGTGGGTGACGGAGCGATCGGGGTTCCTCTTAGCCATATACGGCTATTATCCTACATCTGTTCCGGCGCCGCAATGCCGAGTAATTTCAAGCCGCTTTTCAGCGTTTCGGCATAGTGCTCTACCAATTTGAGCCGCGTGGCCTGGCGGGCGTCGCCAATCACCCGGTTGTGCTCGTAGAAACGGTTAAAGGCCTGCGCCAGCTCGTAGAGATAGGTGCAAACGTGATGCGGCATGAGCTCATTAACAGCCAGGTCGATCACCTCCGGATACTCGCTGAGTTTGCGAGCCAGCGAGCGCTCGCCGGGCTCAAGCTCGGCCAGGCCGCCCGGCTGCTCGCCGCCCGCCTTACGCAGGATCGAGCGCGCCCGGGCGTGGGCGTACTGCAAATACGGCCCGCTGTTACCTTCCAGGCTGACCGATTCTTTAGGGTCATAGATGGTGTCGCCGCCGACCCGGTTTTTTAAAAAGGCATACTTTATCGCGCCAAACACCGTTTGCTTTTCGGTGTCTTTGTCTTCGATGGCATGCGTTTCTCGAGCCGCCTGCGCCGCGCTGTCAATAATCTCAAGCGCGCCGACCACATTGCCCTTGCGGCTGCTCATCTTCTCGCCGCCGGCCAGCTTGACCAGCCCATGCGTCAAATGGGTCGTGGCCGCCGCTAGCTCGGGCGCGACTTGATCGACGACTTTCAGCACGACTTTCATGTACTCGACGATGTCATTGCCGGTGATAACCACCGATTTATCAAAGTGGTAGTCATCGTATTTCACGAAGATCAAGCCGAGGTCTTTGGTTTCGTACGTCGGCAGGCCCTCTTTGGTCAGGAAAACTCTGGTGTGCAGGCCGTGCCCTTCGCCCTTAAAAACCACTGCGCCCTCGGACTGCTCCAAAACGCCCTTTTCCAGCAGTTCCTTGGCTTTGGCGATGCCCTTGGGGGCGGTTTCGCTCTCCGGGTAGTAACGGAACGGCTGCACACCGAGCGTCTGGTAGAAATAGTCGAAATATTGATAACTCCACTCGCGGCAGGTCCAGTAAATCTTGGCGAACGGCGAATCATGATCATTCTGATCATGCAGCGCGTAGACTTTTTTGTTCAGCGCGACGATTTCCTCTTTAGCGGCAGGGTCGTTTTCGTAGGCTTCGTGACCTTCGACGTAGCGTGCGGCCATCCAGCCGGCGCGGGTATCGAGATCTTCCAAGCCAATTTTTTGCAGGCCTTCCGGCTTTTCGCCGCCGAGCTCCTTGATGATTCCCCACATGCTTTTCCCCACATGCAGACCGACGTCACCGCCGAAATTAACTCGGTGCACAGTGGCGCCGGCCTGTTCTAACAGATTGGCGATAGCATCGCCGACAATGCTGGTGTACAAATGGCCAGCGTGCAGAACCTTGAAGGGATTCGGGTCGGAATATTCGGCCACGATGACTTTTCCGGCCAGGGATTGTGCGGGGTTCACGTTTAAGGCAGCAGCCAGTGTCTGATCACTTAGTTTCAGATTGATAAAGCCCGGTCCGGCCACTGACACTTCGCTGATCTGTGCGGCCAAAGTTTCACGGAGTTTCACGGCCAGAGCTTCGGCGATTTCGCGGGGGTTTTTGCCGAGCTGTTTGGACAGCTGCAGCGCCGCGTTGGTAGCGTAGTCGCCGAACTTTTCCTCGGGACGTGTCAGCTCAATTTTGGCTTCGGCCTCAAACAGCGCTTGGCAGGCCTCGGCGATGCGTTTTTCCAGCTCGGTTTTCATTGCCTTAAGTTTAACAGATCAGCCGGCGGCACCTGATAAGCCTACGGTTGATTAAGCCGGCGTGAGAGCCTGCAGCTGGCCGAAAACCTCAGAAAGCTCATGGCCGCCTTCAGGGACAGCATCGCCCAGCAGTACGGAGTCATCCATCTCATAGGTAATATCTACCCCGTGGTAAAAAATTCCTTCTTTGTCCAAACCCCATCCGCCTAGAACAGCCGCTACGTCAAAGTCTCGTCTGGCGAAGCGACCGGCCTCGGCGGCAATCACGGCCTGGTCTCGAGTATCGTCTCCGGGCATGGGGCCTAGCTCGCCGCCAGCGGCTTGCGTTTGCAGGCTCACGGCATACTTCGCTTCTCGAATGGCGAGCATAGCGGCGCGCCTGGTTTCATAGTCGGGATTGCCAGGAACTAAATCCACGTTGCCGGGATTGACTTTTATGCGAAGACCCAGCAACTCCGAAGCAGCTCCAACAGTTTGTATCATAGTATTGAATATACAACGCTAGCCGGATATAGCAAGCGCTCATGCTTTGCGGATATAGCTGTTTTAGGCAGTATCACCGTGTTCGCCGATCCTAGATAAGCCCTCTACGCCCAGCCCCGCTACAATGATCCAAAAGGCGGCATCAGCGACAAAGAAAAGGATATTTATCTGGTGATTTTGCAGCTTACAGAGGGGATCTTTGACTTCGCAGACACCGTCGGGCAGGCTCCTTTGCAGGTACATGAGCGGTATGCCCCTGGCGTGCCGATATGGGGCTTCGTCAGAGAATTTCCAATTGCTAACGGCCGGGCCATGCCTATCAATGAACGAAGTGCCGATAAATAGCGCGCTGGCCACGATGACAATAAAAAATACCTTAATAATGTGCCACCTGGCCAATCTCATAGGGGTAATTATATCAGCCCGGCTAGCGCATGGCTGGGATGGCGGTGATTTCCTCGGCGCGGGTTTCGAGCTGTGGGAAGTCGACACCGAGGCCGAATAGAATCCATTCGCCGTGGCGCTTCATGACGTCGGCATGGCGGTGGTACCAAGTGGCGTAGCGGTTGGTGACATGCGAGCGCCAGAGCAGTTCCGGGAAATCGGCCGTGATTTTGTACCATAGGTTTTCGCCGATGCCTCTGCCCTGCAACCGCGGCGAAACGGCCAATTTGTCGAGATAGGCCGTGCCGTCGGACAGCGTGGTGACGACGCCAAAGGCCTGCAGGTCAGTTGTGAAGTAGATTTTCTTGAAGTTGCGCTTGGCGTAGCCTGGCGGCAGCGACTTATTAAAGACTTCGTGCGTGAGTGCCGCCAAGTTGTCGAGGACGTCGGCAATGTCGGTGGTGGTGGCGATCTTTGGACCCTTGCCGACGAAGGTGCCTGAGCCTTGGTCGGTTAATAATTCAGTTAATAATTCGGACGGTTTGGTGATGGAAATGGCCGAGCCGATCTCCAGGCGCTCTAAAATTGTCGCCAATTCGCGCAGTTTGAGGGCCATGCCGCCGCTGACTGTGCCGTCGGCGATGAGGCCTTCGACGTTTCTAATGTCAATACCGGTAATGAGCTCTTGGGCCTCGCTGCCTTCGATAGGTTTGAGGACGCCGCCGGTCGGACTGAGGCTGGTCATACGGTGCGGCTGCAGCTCGGTGGCCAGAGCCCGGAAAATGGTATCGGCGTTGACGTTGAGCGTTTCGCCGGTTTGATCATCGCGGGCCAGCGAATGCAATACCAACACAGCGTGAGTTTTTAGTGCCGCGGCAATCTCGGGCATCGCTACCTCTGTTATTTCGGCACCGACCAGACCGAGTTCCGGGTCGCGTTTGGCTTTGAATAATTGCTCCGCGGGAATAGCTACAGCGTCAATATGGTTAGCTTGAAAGGTGGCGACCACTTGATCGCTCAGCGCCGCGAAAGTGATTTTAGCGAGCTCCAGCGTCTGCTCGTCGGTGTAGCGTTTGCCGTCGATGAAGCGCGGCTCGACCTGGCGCTGTTTGACGGCTTGGCTC
>DATCFR010000010.1:0-4771 GCA_036509405.1 Saccharimonadales bacterium (SeqCode) | reverse complement strand
GGGCCGGAAAAACGATGGTGCTGTTCTTTTCGACGGCGATATCGCTCAAGACCTGCAAGTTGCGCAGTTGCAAGGCAATGGGATGCTTATTGATGACGTCGGCGGCCTCACCCAGCTTTTGCGCACTTAGGGCCTCGCCTTCGGCAGCGATAATCTTGGCGCGCTTTTCGCGCTCGGCCTCGGCCTGTTTGGCCATGGCCCGCTGCATGGTATCAGGCAGCTGGATGTCTTTAACTTCGACGGTGCTAATGTAGATGCCCCACTTCTCGGTCGAAGATTCCAGGATGGATTTAATCTTTTCGTTAATGGCGACGGTCTCGCTCAGAATATCGTCCAGACTGCTTTGGCCGACGATGTTGCGCACCGTGGTTTGGGCAATCTGGTAGGTCGCCGACACCACATTCTCTATCTCGACAATCGACTTAATTGGATCGCTGACCTGGTAGTAGGCCACGGCCGCGACGTCAATCGAGACGTTATCCTTAGTGATGATTTTTTGCGACTCTATGGGGAGGGTCACGATACGCAAACTGACTTTGCGCATCTGATCGATGATGGGAATAATCAGCCGCAGGCCAGGCTCTTTAACC
This sequence comes from Saccharimonadales bacterium (SeqCode), assembly GCA_036509405.1. GTDB lineage: Bacteria > Patescibacteriota > Saccharimonadia > Saccharimonadales > UBA4665 > DATCFR01. The sequence goes on along the minus strand of DATCFR010000010.1, from coordinate 4,181 downwards.
GCGCCGCTCACCTTGCCCAGGCGGAATACCACGCCGCGTTCGTACTGCGTGACGATGCGTATGCTGTTCAGCAGAATCACGATTACGATAACGATTAGAACGATCCCGAATCCCATGTAGCGCCTCCTAGGTTTACACTCTCATTGTACGGCCCGGAGTTCGTAAAAAGCAATCCTAGTTGTGTCCAGTGGCGCCGCGGTGGAACTGTTGCCTGGCCGGCTCATCTCTAACTTCATCTGAAATAGGGACATCTAAGGCCTCCTGGGGCGGCCAGTTTTCAGCTGGAGCCAGTTCGTCTGTACCTTCCAAAAGCAGCTCCAGTCCCTGCCCGCTATCCTCGCTAACCGCAACACCTCTAGCTCTCGCCAAGCTCCTGGTAACGGCGGCTTCTAAACCTCGCTGCTCGGCCTCTATTGCTTCCCTCGACCTCGTCGGCGGTTGCCACAATTCGCGCTCTGGTTGTATTGCCATTTTTTTCTCCTTTATATAAATTAAAAAGCTCCCGGTTTCGCGGGAGCTTTGTTTGCTGAATAAAATGAAAAGCGCCCGCTAGTGGGAGTTGACGACCTCGACGACGAGCATGGCGCTCTTCTTAGCTGGGCTTATCATGTCTGGAAGTATCTCAATCTGGCTTTAATTTGTCAAGTAATGGTGGAGCATATCGGATTCGAACCGATGACCTCTTCCGTGCCACGGAAGCGCGCTAGCCAACTGCGCCAATGCCCCATAATGAGACGAACCTACAATTTTTCTCACCTAAGCGGTGTGTCGCAATAAATTCGTCACGCCGGCTGCTCTTTCCCCTTTCCGACGTAATAATTCTAGCAAAACAGGGGTAAAAAAGAAAGAGCGCTACGTCATAGTATAGTGATAAAGATGATAATTCTTGCTGTTCTTTTCGGCCTGATATCAATGATGGGCTACGGTTTTGCGAACGCATATGCGAAACCCTTGTCGCAAAAGTTTAATATATCGCAACTAATATACTTGCGCGGATGTGTTCTGGTAACTATCATGGGCCTGCTGGCTGTACCATCTTGGCACAACCTAACTCACTGGGAAGTAGCCTTAGCAACAATAGGCTTGGGTGTGTTGGGGTATATACCTGTTCTGGCATTTACTAATGCGATTAAGATAAGCCCTCTGGGAATTGTCGCCCCCATCACCGGTACCTCTACTCTCGTTACTATACTGCTTTCGGTTCTATTTTTGCATGTCGTATTGAACCCGGGTCAATGGATAGCAGCAATGGTGATTATAGCGGCAAACATGGTTCTGTCTGCCGACATAGGGAGCTGGAAGCGGCCTAATTTCCTAAACGTTTCCAGTGGAGTCCGTCTTGCTTTGATGGCAACTTTTGGATTCGGTCTGTTTTATTTTTTTCTGATTCCGGCTACTAAAGTTCTAGGCCCATGGCTTTCCGCATTTCTTTTAGAATTAGGAATAACTATTGCGGCCATCATGCACATCCAACTATCTTTACCCAAAGCTTCTCTGCAAAAAGTTACGCGCAGTATGTCTCTTGCTGTGGTCACAAATGCGATCTTACTTGGGCTAGGCACCCTTGCCTTTACTGTCGGAGTTAAGCACTTTAATGCAGGTATTGTTACCGTGCTAAGCAACTCAAGTGCTCTCGTAACGACATTTATTGGGATCTACCTGTTCCGTGAAGAACTACACTTTAAAGACAAGGTCGCAGCTGTAGTAGTTATACTCGGTATCGGGGCTATGTCTGTGCTTTAAGCCTTACGCGTCGGGTTCAGATGACGCGTTTTTTGCGGGCAGTGTAGACGACGCCGCTCATCAGGCTGACGTTAACGGCCATGATGACCCAGAAAATCCAGGAAGTGTGCTGGAATGGCAGCGGGATGTTTAAGCTGTAGATGCCCATGGCGAAGCTCGGTACCGAAATCAAGATGGTAGCGATGGTCAGGATGGTCAACATCTTGTTTAGCCGGTTGGCGCTAATGGCCGAGTAGGCTTCGCGGATGTTGGCAATGGAGCGCAAGTTGGAACGGATGGCTTCGATGGACTGTTCGTTGCCCAGCAGCAGGTCTTCGACGATGTCTTGGTCTTCTTCGAACATCGGCAGCTGGCGGCCGGCCAGCAGGCGGCGCAGCGTGGCGTTGGTGGGCTGCAGGGAGCTAATGAACTCGCTGAGTTCGTCTTCGATGGTGGCGAAATCGATGAAGTCCTGATTGGTGATGCCCTGGTTGCGCAAGCGCGAGCGAATGCCCTTGATTTTGCGGCTAGTCTGGCTGATCGAGAGGTCGTACTGCTCGCTGATGTGCGACAGGATAAGCAGGATTAGTTTAGTGCGCTGGGTAGTAGCAAAGCTGGTTTTGCTTTTGAATAAAGCGTCGACGGCCGGGAGGTGAAACGGCGAGACGGTGAGCACCAGTTCACTGTCGAACATGATCAGGAGCGGCGCGGTATCCATGTCGCCATCGTCCGTCTTATAAGCGTAGCGCACGAAGATATAGCCCTGTTCGCCCTCGCGTTCCAGGCGCGGCATTTCGTCTTCGTCGAGGGCATCTTCCAGATAGCCCAGCTCAACGTTGAAGCGCTTGGCTAGCTCTTCTACCTCGGTGCTGGTCGGTGACTCGGCGTGAATCCAGGTACCACGCTGTGGGGCATCCAGCTCTTTGACGGTGTCGCTGCGCAAGCTCTTGTAAAAGTATTTAATCATAACGGTAGTCCTTGTCAGTCATTATATACGATAAAGCCAAGCATTTGGTTATGGCTTGGCTTTTTCGTTATCGTGCGCGCCCACCCGCGGCGGGTGGTTAATTTTTGTTTTGGTTTTTATTTCACGCGCCGCATGAGCGCACGATCTACGCTTAAGCATAATCGATTCCCGAGGTTTGTCAAGCCCAGCGCTTCAGCTTGCCTGTCCGCGGCAAAATGTAGAATCCAAGGATAAGTGCAAATAGGACCGCGAAACCGCACATCACGCTGGGAATGGCCCGGCCGACTTGCGGCTTAATAGTGTTGGCGATAACCGTCGGTACGATAAACACCAGCCAGCCGATCATTAGGGCACGCACTGTTTGCAGTTGTTTATAGGCCTTCTTGCCCTGGCTCATTAACTCGTTGGCCCAACGGATGCCCATCATGAACGAGATCGCCAGCCAGCCGTAGTAGTACGCCGTGAACCAACCGCCCCAGGTGTAGGCTACCTGGAAGATAACATAGTTGCCGGTGCACTTGTAGCCGAAGAAGGCGTTATTGCCAATTAGGAAGAAGGCCACGAAAACCACCATGGTAGCGTATGCCACCCAGACCAGGCGACGGTCTTTTTTGCCGGCCAAGACATGCAGTATGTGAACCCCCAGCGGCGGCAGCACGCTGATGGCTGCGAAGCCCAGGCGGGACCAAACGGGAGCATGGCTGATCGGACCGGTGCACACGAAGAATTCACAGATCTGGAAACTTGCCAGCATAACCAGTGTGAAGGTAATGAGGCGCGTCACTTCGCTCATTTTGTAGCGAACGGCCGTGTAGACGGCCAGCGATAATTCAATAATTATCGTCGCCAGCATCACCGGCGGCGAAAAACAGTTGAGACGGACTCCGTCACGCTTACGCATATTGCCCGATTGTAGCATCCGGCCGCACCTTACGCTAATAATTTAATGAATTCGGTCTCGGTGAGCTGAGTAGTGCCGAGCTTAGCGGCTTTTGCCAGTTTTGAAGCACCGACGTTGGCGCCCACCACCAGATAATCGGTGTCTTTGCCGACGGAACTTTGGAAGGTGCCGCCCTGGCCCCGGATACGCTCGGCGGCTTCTTCGCGCCCCATAGTTTCGAGCGTGCCGGTGACCACGAAATTCTTCCCACTGAGCTTGCCGCCCACACGCTTGACGGCCACCGGCCGAACGCCGAATTTGTTAAATTTTTGGAGCAGCTTTTCGTTGCGCGGCTCACTGAACCACTCAACGATCGATTCAGCGACCACCTCGCCAATGCCTTCAACGCCAGCGAGCTCTTCAATCGTGGCCTTGCCCAGCGCCTCCAGCTCGCGGAAATGGTTGGCCAGGTCAATGGCCGTTTGGATGCCGACATGCCTTATACCTAGCCCGTAGATAAAGCGTCCCAGCGGCGGCTGGCGCTTGGCCTGGATGGCCGCCACCAATTTATTAGCCGAGACTTCGGCGAAACGATCCAGCTTAATAACCGAT
>DATCFR010000009.1:0-7557 GCA_036509405.1 Saccharimonadales bacterium (SeqCode) | reverse complement strand
ACATCAAGCGGATTGTCGACCTTGAGTTTGCCTGCGGCCTTTTCCATGCCGCCGTAGACTAGGCGCTCGGCCAGCTGCTTCTTGCCGTTCTGCATAACGCGGTTGATCAGGCGCTGCACCTGAATACTCTGATACGTGCGGTCAGGCTGAATATCACGGATGAGGGATTTGGTTTTCTTACGCGGCATGTGCAATCTCCGTTAGCCCAGTTTGATAACCGTAGCCGTCCATGCCTATACGCGGAGGCATGGCACTGTGCCGTTGCTGATTGCGTCGTCTCTCGGCTGCGGCCGTATGCATCAAACTCACTGCGTGATCGGGTGCTACCACACCTTCGGCAGCTAGTTGCTCAGGGTCTAATTGTGCCACCTCGTCCATACCCATTCGCACACCTTTGACAACCGCGCCAACCTCATGAACACCATTGGGCGACCAATTGACTACACGGACATAGGGGGCAAGACAGGCCACGCCATGTTCATTCTCGTAAACCTGCGGAGGTCCTGCGGGTGCTGCCTGGTCGATACGCTCGCCGGCCATATTATTTGCCCGCCTTCTTGGTGCCGTATTTAGAGCGACCCTGTTTGCGGTCGTTGACGCCTTGGAGGTCGAGATTGCCGCGGACGACGTGGTAGCGCACACCGGGAAGGTCTTTGACACGGCCACCGCGGACTAATACTACGGCGTGCTCTTGCAGATTGTGGCCTTCGCCGCCAATGTAGGCCCAGACTTCGTAGCCATTGCTCAAGCGGACGCGAGCGACTTTGCGCAGCGCCGAGTTCGGCTTCTTAGGGGTCTTGGTAGTCACTTTAACGCAGACGCCGCGTTTGAACGGCGCTGGCTTCTCGTAATTGCGGGTTTTGAGGTTATTGGTGACGCGCTGCATGGCCGGTGACTTACTCTTGGTCGTCACCTTGGTACGAGGCTTGCGCACTAACTGGTTAATAGTTGGCATGTGGCTCCTTGTCGGATTGCATCTATCTGCTGCGGGGAGTATGCCGCCTCCCTGGCTCGGATGCTTAGTTAATGTAGGTATTGTAACAGATCAGCTGCGCTGATGCAACGTTCGATCGCACCTGTACTAATTGTATATACGCCGTATATACAATTGATATACTTTTTATATCACTTTAAACACCGGTCGAGACTCAAAGTGTTTGATCGCTCATTTCGGGCTGGGCCTCGCCGATGATCTGTTCGGCTTCGGCGGCCAGTTCGGCGTCAATATCGTCTTCGTCGTCGCTCTTGGCGCCGGTGCCAACTGGGATCTTGCGGCCCAGGATGACGTTTTCTTTCAGGCCATAGAGCTTGTCGACTTTACCGCTGGTGGCAGCCGCGATCAAGACACGGGTGGTGTCCTGGAAGGAGGCGGCACTCAGGAAGGAGTCTGTACTCAAGCTAGCTTTAGTGATGCCGAGCAGCAGCTGGACATACTTGGCTGGGCTCTTCTTCTTGCCTACCAGAGCGTCATTGGCTTCGACGACGGCCAGCTTGCTAACGATGTCGCCGGTTACAAACTCGCTGTCGCCAGCTTCTTCAATCTGGACGCGGCTGAACATCTGGCGCACGATGATTTCCAAGTGCTTGTCGGCGATGTTCTGGCCCTGGGCGGCGAAGATAGTCAGGATTTCGTTCATGATGTAGCGCTGGGTGGCTTCAATGCCTTGCAGGCGCATTAAATCATGCAGGTTAATGGAACCGTTAGTCAGGCGCTGGCCGGTGACAACCTTGTCGCCGTCTTGAATCTGCAGCTGTTTGAAGCCAGGGATTTCATAGCGCACCACGCTCTGTTTGGTCGGCGTGATGATGACGGCTTTGTCAGTAATTTGAGCTTTGCCGCTCATCGGTGCGGTCAGCGGTTCGGAGGCATCCTCCAGGGCCGCGACCACGTCGCCGGCCATCACGTCGGTGCCGCTCTTGACCTGGGCTTTGCGCTCGCCGAGCTTCAACTCGACCTTTTCTTTGTCATCGGCCGTTATTTGCACGACGTAGTGATCGCCTTCTTCCCAGGTGTTGGCCACGCCGGCGATTTCGGTCAGGTAGGCCTGGCCCTTCGGGGTGCGGACTTCAAAGAGCTCCTCAATACGCGAGAGACCTTGGGCAGTGTCGTCGGCAATAGCGCCGCCGGAACGGTGCTTGGAGTCCAAACTCAACTGAGTGCCAGGTTCGCCGATACTCTGAGCGGCGATAACGCCGATCGGGTGGTTCTGGGCAACCAGTTCGCCAGTGGCTGGGTCAACGCCATAGGATTTCTGCGACACGCCGCGCACATTGGTGCAGCTCAGACCGCTCATGATCTTGATGCCGTCCAGGCTGGCGTCGGCTTCGACCTTCTCGGCTTCTTCGGCGCTAATCAAAGCGCCTTTCTTGACGAAGCCTTTGCGGGTTTCGGCGGCGAAGCGGCCGACCAGACGCGAAGCATAGGGAACACCAATGTAGGCAGCGTCGGCCCGCAGCATAGCGAAGCCTGGGTCAGAAGTATCATCGTTAATGGTGAACACGTCTTGCGACACGTCGACCAGGCGGCGTGTCAGGTAACCGGCGTCGGCGGTCTTGAGGGCAATGTCAATCAGAGCTTTGCGGGTACCACGGGTACCGGTGAAGTACTCCAGTGGGCTCAAGCCATTGATGTAGCCGGACTTAATCGGCAGCTCAATGACGTTACCGCCGGCGTCCTGCAAGACACCGAGCATACCAACAGCGTGGTTCAGCTGGGAAATGTTACCGCGGGCACCGGAGTTAATGGCGATGGCCATCGAGGTGTCCTGGCCCACCATTTGCTCACTCAGCATATCCAGCACTTTGGCTTCAGCCTTGCTCCAGTTGTCGACGGTCAAACGGTGGCGCTCATCATCGGTGATGAAGCCCTCTTCGTACTGGTCGGAAATGGCTGCGGCGCGCTCTTCGCCGCCGTCTAATAGTTCGTTCATGCCTTTGATCGGCTCAAAGTCACCCATACCCATACTGAGGCCAGAAAGCGTCGCGTAGTAGAAGCCGAGGTCTTTAAGATCATCGGCGATTTCAGCGGTCTTTTCCTGGCCGTAGCGGGCGTAGACCTTGGCCATCACCTGTTGGAGGCGTTTCTTGGTCATGGTCTCGTCTTGTAGCGGGAAGTCTTCTGGGAAAATTTCGTTGAACAAGAGACGGCCCAGCCTGGTTTCGCGGACACTGCCTCTAAACGGCAGACGAACTTGGCTCTGCAGGGTAATGCTGCCTTCGTCAAGCGCCATGAGAGCTTCTTCAATGCCCGAAAAAGCTGCGGCGACTGGGTCGGCTTTGCCTCGCTCGTAGGTCAAGTAGTAGCAGCCAAGGACGATGTCTTGCTCGATGTGCAGAATTGGTGAACCATCGGCTGGCTTCAGTAGGTTGCGGTTAGCGGCCATGATGTCGCGAGCTTCGGCCTGCGCCTTGTCGCTCAGCGGCAGGTGCACGGCCATTTGGTCACCGTCAAAGTCAGCGTTAAAGCCCTTACAAACCAGCGGGTGCAGCTGAATAGCACGGCCTTCAATTAAGACCGGCTGGAAAGCCTGAATACTGAGGCGGTGCAGACTTGGAGCGCGGTTCAGAAGCACGTATTTGCCCTTAATGACTTCATCCAGGGCATCCCAGACCACGGTTTCGCCCATTTCAATCAGACGGCTGGCGCTGCGGATGTTGTGAGCCTGTTCGCGGGCGATTAGCTCGCCAATTACGAAGGGTTTGAATAGCTCAAGCGCCATCATTTTCGGCAAACCGCACTGGTTGATCTTCAGCTCAGGGCCGGCCACGATGACCGATCGGCCGGAGTAGTCGACGCGCTTGCCGAGCAGGTTCTGGCGGAAACGGCCTTGCTTGCCCTTCAGCATATCGCTCAAAGACTTTAGGCGTCGGCGCTGGCCAGTGGCGGCCACGGCGCGGCCGGAACGAGTGCTATTGTTGTCAATCAGAGCGTCAACGGCTTCTTGCAGCATACGCTGCTCGTTGCGGCGAATAACTTCCGGCGCGTTCAAGCTGATCAGCTTCTTCAGACGGTTGTTACGGTTAATGACACGGCGATACAAATCATTGAGGTCTGAGGTGGCAAAACGGCCACCGGTCAGCTGCACCATGGGGCGCAGGTCCGGAGGAATAACCGGTAGCACCGTCACGCACATGCTGGACGGCTTAATGCCGGCACGGTCCATGGACTCCAGCAAGCGCAGGCGCTTCATCAGCTTCTTCTTACGCTGACCCTTGGCATCTTCGGCTTCTTTACTCAAATCCTCGATGAGCTGCTTGAGATCAATGTCCACCAGCATATCTTTGAGGGCAGCGCCACCCATACCGACTTCAACCAGGGATCGAAGTTCGCTGGGCAGGTTGCGATAGTCAGTCTCGTTGATCAGGCTGAGGCGGTCGAGAGCCGTCAGTTGGTCGCGGTAGAGTTCAAAGTCGTTGGTGAGCTGTTCGGTCTCTTTAGTCTGCATTTCGGCCAAGGCCTTGATGTTGGCCTCGGGCGCTTCGGCTTCTTTCTCGTAGCGCAGTTTGATGGCTTCCTTGGCGGCTGCAAATTCGGCCTCTTTATCGGCCAGCAGCTTGTCGCGTTTGGCAGCGTCCACCTTTTTAATGATGTAGCTGGCAAAGTAAGCCACGCGTTCCAGGTTCTTGACGGTCAAGCCAAGCAACAGACCCATGGCGCTGGGGGTGCCGCGCAGGAACCAGATGTGCGATACCGGCACGGCCAGGTTAATGTGGGCCATGCGTTCGCGGCGGACGATGCTGCGGGTAACCAGCTCGCCGTTTTTATCGACGGCGGCTTCGCGGCTGCGCACGCCCTTGTATTTGGCGTCATGCGGGTTAATGTCTTTGACCGGGCCGAAGATGCGTTCGCAGAACAGACCGTCGCGCTCCGGTTTTTGGGTGCGGTAGTTAATGGTTTCCGGCTTGGTGACTTCGCCGTAGCTCCAATCAAGGATGTCGTCGGCGCTAGCCACAGCTAGGCGGACAGCGTCAAAATCAGCAATGTCGGTACCGGTGTTGGAATAGCGTTGTGTGGGTGTCATGTTAGGCCTCCTCCCCTTCTTTAGTGTCCGAGGCAGTATCATCCGTATCGTCGGCTGAGACCATTGCCAGGTCGTCGGCATTGGCTTGCGCGTCCGGGCTGCCATTGGCATCGGCCTCAATAACACTGAACTCGTCGCCGGCGACTTCTTCAGTCACATCAACATCCGAGATAGCGGCGTGTGGCACGTCAACTTCTGACGGATGACTGGCTTCTTCCTGAATGTTGCCGGCCAGCACAGCTTCGGCGTCCACGACGGTGTCGGAGTGCACTAGGTCGACCTTCAGGCCAAGACCCTGCAGCTCCTTGACGAGCACGTTGAAGCTTTCCGGAACTTTCGGACCAACGATTTGCGTTTTCTTAATGATGGACTCGTAGGCTTTACTGCGACCGTAAACGTCATCGGATTTGATGGTTAGCATTTCCTGCAGCGTGTAGGCAGCGCCATAAGCTTCGAGGGCCCAGACTTCCATTTCACCGAAGCGCTGGCCGCCGTTTTGGGCTTTGCCGCCGAGCGGCTGCTGCGTAACCATGGTGTACGGACCGGTGCTGCGGGCGTGAATCTTATCAGCCACCATGTGGTTCAGCTTAATCATGTACATACTGCCCACGGTAGTGCGTTCTTTGAACGCTTCGCCAGTGCGGCCGTCATATAATTGCTGTTTGCCGTCTTCCGGGAAGCCAGCCTCTTTGAGCAATTCGTGGATCTTGGGAACTGGCACGCCGTTAAATGACGGGCTGGCGACTTTCATGCCCAGCGCGCGGGCGGCCATACCAAGGTGAGTCTCAAATAGCTGTCCGACGTTCATACGCGATGGCACGCCGAGCGGGTTCAGTACGATGTCGACGGGAGTACCGTCAGCCATAAAGGGCATGTCTTCGACCGGCAAAATACGGGCGATAACACCCTTGTTACCGTGACGGCCGCCGAGTTTGTCGCCGACGGCAATCTTGCGCATCTGAGCCACGAAGACCTGGATTTGCATAATCACGCCAGCCTTCAGCTCATGGCCATTTTCGCGGCTAAAGACTTTGACGCCTACGACTTTGCCGTGTTTGCCGTTAGACATGCGCTGCGAGGTATCACGGACTTCTTTAGCTTTTTCGCCGAAGATAGCGCGTAGCAGGCGCTCTTCAGAGCTGAGCTCTTGCTCACCCTTCGGGGTAATTTTACCGACCAAGATGTCGCCGGGGTGAACTTCTGCGCCGATGCGGACGATACCATCCTCATCTAAATGACGGAGTGTTTCTTCGGAGACGTTCGGGATGTCGGAGGTAACGATTTCTGGGCCCAGTTTGGTCTCGCGGACCTCAATCATGAAGTCAACGATGTGCACGCTGGTTAGAGTGTCGTCCTCGACCAGCTTGCGGGAAATAATGATGGCATCCTCGAAGTTGTAGCCGGCCCACGGCATGAAAGCCGCAATCAGGTCTTTGCCGAGCGCCAATTCGCCGCCCTCGATGGACATGCCTTCAATCAGAACGTCGCCCTTTTTGACCTTGTCGCCAGTGCTGACAACAACTTTTTGGTTGATGGACGTGCCTTCGTTAGAACGCACAAAACGCTGCGGCTCGTAGGTGATGCTGCCTTCTTTATATTTGACGACTACGGCCTGGGCGGTGGCCTTGGTGACTTCGCCAGTGCCTTCGGCAGCAATGATTTGGCCGGTGTTCTCGGCGGCCGAGCGCTCCAAGCCAGTACCCACAATCGGGCTGGCCGGCTGTATCAGCGGCACGGCCTGACGCTGCTGGTTGGAACCCATCAGCGAACGGTACACATAGTTCTTTTCAATAAACGGAATCAAACCGGCTGAGCTGCCGATAATCTGATTGCGCGAAGCGTCCAAGTGCGTTACGTCATTAGCATCGACTTCACCTGACTTAAGGTGCGAACGGGCGCTGACGCGCTCCTGGGCGAAATAGCCCTCGGCGTTAATCTCGCTACCGCCACCGGCAATGATAGCCCCGGCCTCTTCGTAGGCATCTAGGTAAATGATCTCGTCGGTCACTTGGGCTTTGACCGGCCAGGTGACACGCTCGGTGATTTTAGCGAGCCGAGCAGCCGTGGCAGCGGTAATTTTAGTACCCGCTGGCACAATGGCTTTGCCCTTGGCATCATTCAGGTCTTCAGCAGCGATGTGGCCGGGCGCATCCTTGGCCGTCACGGCGTTAATAACCTTGCGATACGGCGTTTCGATAAAGCCGTAATCGTTGACGCGGGCATAGTTGGCCAGGTTCAAGACCAGGCCGATGTTGGCGCCTTCTGGCGTTTCGACGGCGCAGATACGCCCATAGTGCGTGGCGTGGGCATCGCGGACTTCAAAGCCAGCGCGTTCGCGGCTCAGGCCGCCGGGACCCATGGAACTGAGGCGGCGCTTGTGCGCTAGTTCGCTCAAGGGGTTAATCTGGTCCATGAACTGCGACAGCTGGGAGCTCGCGAAGAACTCGCGGACGGCGGCCACGACTGGCCGGGCGTTAATCAGCTGACCGGGTGTGACGGTCTCGATCTCGGACATCGACATGCGGTCTTTGGTGTT
>DATCFR010000008.1:0-2771 GCA_036509405.1 Saccharimonadales bacterium (SeqCode) | reverse complement strand
AAGAAGCGCGTACTTCTTTCTAATCTCCCCATCCTGGAAGGTGTCTGCCAAGGCGCTACAAACCAGGAAATAGCAGAAGCAGCAGGGTTAGAGGTAACGTATGTCGACAAGGGGGTTACTAATTTAGGCGTAAAGCTTAATGCCCCCAATCGCAATGCGCTGGTGTGGCGGGCATATCAGGCAGGACTTGTAGAGGCTGCGATTAGCAGATCTGTGCCACCAGTAAAATATGCCGACAAACTAAATGATCTGGCAGCACGTAATAGTGGCGCGGTGGCTCCTTTGAATAGGTCCACAACCGAGAGAGCAAGTGTTGCTCACGAATATGAAAGACTCATTGTTGATCTGTTGCGGTCGCCAGATTTTGCTGTTTATCATCCGAGACTAGCTGCGTACTGCCAGGACAGACATGCCTACGACACTAACCAGTGGCGCAATCTGATAAGTAAGTTTGGTTCGCCCGGCCTTGGAATCATTAATCTAAAGACCCACGGACCTAGAAAGGCGGCATATGGCATGAGTCTTGTGCCGAAAGCTATGCTTGCCAATGGGCATAAAGCATTTATTAACGGACGTGCGTCGAGCGCATATCACAGTGCAACCCATGGGTATCCGCCCCAAAACAGGTTTGACGATGACCATTTGCCAGTATCCCTAACCCCAGAGGTGGAAGGGGCATTATCCCCTTGGCTACAGGCTATGATTGGTCTATCGAGCCACATCATACAAGGTAATATTATTGAGAGCGATGAACAGGGTTACCGAACGTGGCGGTATATTACAGCCAAACCTATCAAGGAGTTGGCCTATTGCTTACACGTCCTACGTGAGCGTGGCCATGTGGAGCGGGATGGCAGTTTCGGCAAACTTACCGAGAGTGGTCGGGAAGTTATGTTCGCGGGCCTCAAGCGCGCCCGGTCCGAAGTTGGACAACTATAGACAACAGGGGTAAAGTGTAGTATCATCAGGGGGTTACGCACTTCTGTCTTAATTAAAGCTTCGCTTAAGAAAGGGAAGGAGAACGTTGAGCCTAGCTCCGTTCGCAACAAATCTATGGCAAAAACAGTTACAGCTAATCTCAAGATGAAAATTCGTGGCGGCCAGGCCTCCGCGGCGCCGCCTGTCGGCTCTACACTTGGCCAGTACGGCGTCAACATGATGGATTTCATTCAGCCGTTTAATGACGCCACTAAAGAGATGCAGGGCCAAGAAGTGACCGCCCACATCACCATTTATGATGACCGCAGCATTGATTTCCGTGTGGTCGGCATGCCCACGGACGACCGTATCCGCAAGGAACTTGGCATCCAAAAGGGTTCCGGCAAGCCCAACACCGAGAAAATCGATAAGAAACTAACTGATGCTCAGCTGACTAAAATTGCCGAAGAAAAGGCCAGCGACATGAACACCGACGATGTCGCAGCTGTTAAGAAGATGGTAGCCGGCACTGCCCGCTCCATGGGCGTCGAAGTCGAAAGCTAAGATATGGCTGAGTTTAGTATTGGTGATTCTGACCCGGCAGGCAGACCCTGGCTTTCGGACGACCAGGTCTTGATGCATATTCCATGTCAGCCCGGGCAGGAAGCGGCGGTAGTCGGCTTCATGAGGGGTATGCCGGTAGAGCATTACGTAGAAGCCCAAGCTTTTTTTGAGCACCCCGAAGAGTCTTTGGTGGGAATTATCCTCGCTGCCTACAAAGGAGTTGCGAGGCACCCTTATGGTGAAACTGAAGACGATGAAACAGACTTCTTCGGCGGGATAAATATAGAGCCAGCGACCTACTCCGGTACCATCGCCGACAGTCTAACTCTTATAGAGTACCTGCAGTCTCTTGAGGAAATTCCTCACCGGGAACAATTTGACGGACTGTGCGAAGACCATGGCTCCTACTGGATGATGGCTGAAGGCCCTAAAACAGACCCAGCAAATTCAAAGGTGCTGGACTTTGTGGCGCTTACTCTGCGCGCCTATCAAGAGTATGGAATAGGCGAAAGAAAGATAATTATGTTGCCGGAGTCGGTTTTCTCGACTATCGAACGTATAGCGGAGGAGAATTCGCCGGAGGCGATACAAGCGAAAGAAGAAGAGTTTAAACAGGCCTTACAGTATGTCATGGACTTTTTGGGTCCCATTTCAGAGAGTACGCAGCGTCTATTAGAGCAGGCCGAGCAGGCTACATAATAATTAATTTGTGGGAGGCCGAGTAGGCCGTTTGCACCACGAGAGGAGAGATCATGGCAAAGACGAAGAAAGAACTACTAGCCCAACTAGAGGGCCTCGGCGTTGAAGTTAACCCGAAAAGCACTATCGCTGAGCTCACCGAGCTTATTGCCGCCAATCAGGCAGTCGATGCGCCAGGTACTGCCGATGTTGACGAGGCCACCGATGTTAATGACGAAGCCGCGGAAGCAGCCGCCGAGACCAAAACCGCTAAAGCCGGCAAGCGCAGCGCCAAAGCGCTGGCTGAAGCCGAAGCCAAGGAAGCCAAAGAAGAGCGCAAAGCCAGCGGCGAAGTTGCTGAGGCTAAGCCAAAGGCGCCGGCCAAGCCCGCCCGCCCGCGCCTCGAGCGCCGCGGTAAGCATTTCCGTAAGAGTGCCGAGAAGCTTGAAAAAGGCAAAGTTTATAACCTTGAGCAAGCCGTTGGGCTAGCTAAGCAGACCAGCCACGTCAAATTTGACGCGACAGTAGAAATGCACATCAACCTCGGTGTCGACCCGCGCCACGCCGACCAGAACATCCGCGACAATCTTGTCCTGCCTGCCGGGACGGGT
>DATCFR010000007.1:0-6344 GCA_036509405.1 Saccharimonadales bacterium (SeqCode) | reverse complement strand
GTAAACTGGCCGAGCTCGCCGAGCAGCACGATCATCCACTGTTCCTGATTCCGGGCGGCATCCAGCCGCGCATGTCGTCATTTTACTTTCTGGCGGCTTTGCTCCAGATACTGGAGCCGCAAGGATTGGTGCCTGCAGGGTCTCTCAAAGAACTGCGGGGAGTAGCGGATTGGCTGAAAGACCAGCCGGCCTCCTGGCGCGCCGAAGTGCCGACCAACAAAAATGCGGCCAAACAGCTGGCCCTCGAACTGGTGGGCAAGTCTATCGTCGTCTACAGTGGTCCGAAGCTATTTCCGGCGGCCAACAAATTTAAGATTTGCTTGAACGAAAACGCCAAGAACGTCGCCTGGGTCAATTACTACCCGGAGTTTAACCACAACGAGTTTATCGGCTGGTCGAGCCATCCGGTCGACAAGCCGTACGCCGTGGTCGAAATACGCTCCAATCTGGAACGCGAACGCATCCAAAAGCGCTTTGTGGTGAGCGAACGGCTGCTGTCCGGCAAGCGGCCAGCGCCTGAAGTGGTCAAGCCGGAAGGCGAGAGCTTGCTGCAGCAGCTGCTGTGGACCTCTAATTTCTGCGACTTTGTCAGTTTGTACGTGGCTATTCTCAACGGCCTGAATCCAACGCCGGTCGATCTGGTCGAAAAGCTCAAAAAATCACTCGACGATTAAAATCGCCTATGCTTGCCCTTTTGTCCACTTATTGATATAAATACTTCATGAAACTTTTAGCGGCGTTGATTATCTTGGCTGGCTTATACACCTACATGCTGCTGCATACGACTAACATCGTGCTGGGCCAAGCTCAAAATCTTAATGCGACGTATCAATACGTGGGCAACAATGCCGACCGGCTTGTTGCTGGGCAGTAAGCACTTGCGTAATTGGCAAGAGTGTAGTATTGTTACAAGTCTATGAATTATTTACAAGTTCATTTCGCCGCCAACCGTCGCAGCTCGCGTATATCCGGGAGTTGTCCTTGTAGTTAGTTTCTAACCAAAGGCTCCAGACAGCTCCCACGACAGGGAGCTTTTTTAATTTGAAAGGATAGAGTGATGAACAAATTATGGCAAGAAATGGGCGGAACCGGACTTAACCCCGTAGTTGAGGCCTATACCGTTGGCGACGACTACCTCCAAGATCAACAATTACTGGGCTATGATATTCGAGCCAGTAAGGCGCATGCTTCGATGCTGCAGACTATCGGTGTTTTGGATAACCACGAACTAACTAAGCTAAATCGAGCTTTGGATGAACTTTCGCGGCTCTGGGCTGACGGTAAGTTTAAAATCACCCAGGATCAGGAAGACGGCCACACAGCGATTGAGCAGTACTTGACTGAGCAGCTCGGTACGATTGGCAAGAAGCTTCATACCGGACGAAGCCGAAATGATCAGGCTGCGGTCATGATGCGGCTGTATCTCAAGGATAATCTGCAGCAGGTAACAGACTTAACCGGCAAACTGGTTGAGGCTTTCGCTGCTGCCGAGACCAAAGCCGGATCAACACCGATGCCTGGCTATACACACATGCAAAAAGCCATGCCAACAACGGTCGCCATTTGGCTTGACTCGTTTGGCGCTGGCTTTGCGGACTCACGCACAATTCTCAGCTCGACCTTGGCAGTGATTGATCAGAATCCTTTGGGATCAGCGGCTGGTTTTGGTGTTTCGCTGGGCATTGATCGGGCCCACACTACCAAACTTCTGGGTTTCAGTAAGACGCAGGACAACACCATGTACTGCGGGCTGTCCAGGAGCCTGTTTGAGCTGCTGGCCGTTCAGGCGTTGACGCCGCTGATGGTGCTAGCTGGCAAGTTTGCCCAAGACATGTTGCTATTCACGACCGAGGAGTTCGACTTCTTCAGTTTGCCGGAGTCGTTCACAACCGGATCGTCAATCATGCCCCATAAGCATAACTACGATTTGTTCGAAGTGATGCGTGGTAATGCTCATTCTTTTACCTCCTACACTGGGCAGCTTCAGGCCATATCGGTAGGTATGGGCAGCGGCTATCAGCGCGATCTGCAATTGACTAAGGCGACGACGCTCAAGGCCTTTTCCATAGCCGAGGCAACCTTACGAGTGCTGACCCTGGCGATCGAACAGGTGCACATTAATGAGCAGCGTCTAACAGCTGGTATTACGCCTGAAATGCAGAGCGTGACCGCCATAAACAGGCTGGTGGAGCAGGGCATGCCATTCCGTGACGCATACCAACAGGTCAAACTTGAGCTGCACAAACTAGACTAGCCTAGGACGATCGGCCGGATGTTTGCTATCCTAGAATGAGTATGAGGAGCGTGCTTTCCATTACCGATCTGTCGGCTGCCGAGATAGAGGCGGTTATCGCTTCGGCTATTGAGCTGAAAGCCGAGATAAAAAGCTCTGGCCGCCATGTCGCGCCACCCTTGGCCGGCAAGAGCATGGCTATGATTTTCGACAAGTCGAGTTTGCGCACCCGGTTGTCGTTTGAAGTCGGCATGACTCAGCTGGGCGGCCACGCTGTGTATCTGGCACCGGATGACATCAAGCTTGGCGTGCGCGAAAGCGTGCACGACAGCGCCATTGTGATCAGCAGCATGGCCAATGTTATTATCGCGCGGGTGTCCAGTCACGAAGATGTGCAGGAGCTGGCCGAATTTTCAAGCGTGCCCGTCATTAACGCCATGACCGATCTCGAGCACCCCTGCCAAATATTGGCCGACTTGCAAACCATCTACGAGAAATTTGGCCGGCTGAAAGAGCTGGAGATCGCCTATCTCGGCGATGCCGACAATAATGTTACCAACTCGTGGGCGCTGGCGGCTGGGTTGCTGGGGATAGAGCTGCGCATCGCGGCGCCGGCGGGCTATGAAATGTCACCGGCAATGATGAAGCAGGCTAAGACCACGCGGCAGTCGAACGATCCCGCGACGGCCGTCAAGGGCGCGCACGTGGTGATGACTGACACCTGGGTAAGCATGGGCAAAGAAACCGACAAGGCCGATCGGCTGAAAGCTCTGACACCCTTCCAAGTTAATGAAAAGTTAATGAGCCTGGCCGACAAAGACGCGATTTTCCTGCACTGCCTGCCGGCCTACCGTGGCAAAGAAGTCACGGCCGAAGTTATTGACGGGCCGCAATCGATGGCATTCCCCGAGGCCGAAAACCGTCTGCACGCCGAAAAAGCGTTGCTACTGCACATTCTGACCTAGGGTATTTGGAGCGAACGGACAACTTGGGGCTTAGCTTTGAACTCGCGAATCGCTTGCACCATGGCTTGGCTGGCCGCCAGCGTGGTTACGATCGAGACATGGCCTTCCAGGGCGGCCTTTCTGGTTTCATAGCCGTCGGTGTGAGCGTCCGTGGTGGCGTTTGGAATGTTAATAATTAAACCGACGGGATTGTTCTTAATGAAGCGCACCATGTTTTTACGGGGCTCCTCGCTGACTTTCAAAAGTTTCTGGGCGACGGTTACACCGTTGGCCTGCAAAAACGAAGCTGTGCCCTTGGTGGCGGCCACATCAAAGCCCAACTTAATTAAGTCTTTAGCGATTGGCACGATTGGCTGTTTGGCATGATCGGCCACGGTAATGATAATCGTGCCGCCACGCGGAATGCTTAGTCCACTGGCGATTTCGGCTTTGGCAAAGGCTTCGGCGAAATTGACGCCGACACCCATGACCTCACCGGTGCTGCGCATCTCTGGTCCGAGCAGAATGTCGACGCCTGCGAAACGGCTGAATACGAATACCGATTCCTTGACGGCAACCAGATTTTGACGGTGTTTGACCGGCAGTATCACGCCCTGCGCGTCCAATTTGAAGTCGTAGGTTTTGGCTAGTTTGGTCAGCGATTCGCCCAGCATCACGCGAGTGGCAATTTTGGCGACTGGTACACCGATGGCTTTGGCCACGAAGGGCACGGTCCGGCTGGCACGCGGATTGGCCTCAATCACGAAAACGCTGCCGTTTTGAACCACGAACTGAATGTTAATCAGCCCGACCACTGCCAGCTCCTGGGCGATGGCCAAGGCGTATTTTATAAGCGCGGCGATAGTTTCCGGCGCCAGGTTTTGGGTGGGCAGGGCACAGGCGCTGTCGCCGCTGTGCACGCCGGCTCGTTCGACGTGCTCCATGATGCCGGCAATGATAATTTTGCCGTTGGTGTCACGGATAGCGTCGAGGTCGATTTCGGTCGCTTCCTCCAGGAAGTGGTCGAGCAGTACCGGGCGTTCGGCACTCAGACCGCCTTCGCGAGCCAGTGAGCCGCCGGCTTCCAGTTCCCGGAACGCGGTTTTAAGCTCGCGGCGGTCACGTACAATCCGCATGGCGCGTCCGCCGAGCACGTAGCTGGGCCGCAGTAGCACCGGGTAGCCGACTCTGTCGGCGATGGCCACAGCCTTGAGCAGGGTGATGGCGGTGCCGCCGTCGGGCTGAGGGATATTTAGCTGCCGGCAGAGCTTATTCCAGGCGTCGCGGTCTTCGGCGCGGTCGATACTGGTCGCCGGCGTGCCGAGTACCAGTTCGGCTGGTAGGTCATTGGCCAGTTTGAGTGGCGTTTGCCCGCCCAGGCTGACAATAATGCCGTCCGGCTTTTCGACCTCGATCACGTTCTGAACATCTTCTAGAGTAATTGGTTCGAAATATAGCTTATCGCTGGTGTCGTAATCGGTGCTGACGGTTTCGGGATTGCAGTTGTACATGATGCTCTCCACATTGGCTTCGTGCAGGGCGAAACTGGCGTGCACGCAGGTGTAATCGAACTCGATACCCTGGCCGATACGGTTCGGGCCGCTGCCCAGGATCATGACTTTTTTGCGCGGACTGCGCACGACTTCGGTCTCGTCTTCCCAAGTGGAGTAGCAATAGGGCGTGTCGGCCGCGAACTCGGCGGCGCAGGTGTCGACGGTTTTATAGGTTGGCTCGACTTTGAGCGTCCGACGACGGGCCCTGATTTGGGCCAGCGTCTTACCACTCAAGTAGGCCAACTGGGCGTCGGAAAAGCCGAGCTGTTTGATGGCCCGGAGTTCGCGCGCCGCCAGTTTATTAAAATCGGCTTTAACGAATTGTTCCCGGGCTTCCGAAATGCGCCTAATTTGATATAAGAACCAGGGGTCGTACTCGCATAATTTGCTTAATTTTTCGGGTTTTTGGCCGCGCCGTAGCAGGGCCTCGACTTGAAAAATGCGGCCTGGTGTCGCCACAGTGACGGCTTTTAATAATTTGGTAGTTGAGATTTTGGCCAGCGCGGCTTCTTGGGCATCGGCGTTCAGGCCAGCGCGGCCAAGCTCCAAGCTGCGAACGGCTTTTTGCAGGCTTTCCGCGAAGGTGCGGCCGATGGCCATGACTTCGCCAACGGATTGCATGCGGGCGCCCAAAACTTCCGGCGCACTCGGGAATTTTTCGAAAGTCCAGCGCGGAATTTTGGTGACCACGTAATCTATGACCGGCTCGAAGCTGGCCGGCGTCTGTTTGGTGATGTCATTGGGAATTTCGTCGAGCGTGTAGCCGACGGCCAACAAAGCGGCAATTTTGGCGATCGGGAAACCAGTGGCCTTGGAGGCCAGGGCCGAGCTGCGGCTGACGCGCGGGTTCATTTCAATAATAACCTGCTCGCCGCTCGCAGGATTGATCGCGAATTGCACATTGCTGCCGCCGGTTTCGACGCCGACCCGGCGCAGGCAGGCGAAGGCGGCGTCGCGCATTTGCTGGTACTCCACATCGGTCAGGGTCTGAGCTGGCGCTACGGTGATGGAATCGCCGGTGTGCACGCCCATGCCGTCGACATTCTCGATGGAGCAGATGATGACGCAGTTATCTTTGTTATCGCGCATGACCTCCAGTTCGAATTCTTTCCAGCCCTTGATGCTTTGTTCGACCAGAATTTCGTTGATCGGGCTGGCGTCGAGGCCTTCAGCCGCTAGGCGTTCAAAGTCGACCTCAGTTTCGGCGATACCCGTGCCCTGGCCGCCCAGAATGTAAGCCGGCCGGATAATCACCGGCAGGCCGATTTTCTTCATGATTTTGCGGGCCGCGGCCAGGCTGTGGGCCGTGCCCGAGATAGCCGTCTTGAGGCCGATTTCCTGCATAGCGACCTTGAACTGCTGCCGGTCTTCAGCGGTGGCGATGGCTTCGGGACTGGCGCCGATCAGCTTGACGCCGTGTTTTTTGAGCAGGCCCTGGTCGTGCAGTTCCATGGCCAGATTAAGTGCGGTTTGGCCGCCCAAGGTGGGCAAAATCACATCCGGGCGTTCTTTAATGATGATTTGCTCCAAGGTTTCGGCGGTCAGCGGCTCGACGTAGGTGCTGTCCGCGAAGTCCGGGTCGGTCATGATGGTGGCCGGGTTGGAGTTGGCCAG
>DATCFR010000006.1:0-5793 GCA_036509405.1 Saccharimonadales bacterium (SeqCode) | reverse complement strand
AAAGCTCCAAATAATAACGCCTTGCCTGCTCCGCCGTAGATCTGGAAGCCGTCTTTATCAACTAAATGATGGCTGATCAGACGGGGGCCGATAATGCCCGAAAAAAGTATGAAGACGCCTAAAAAAACTGCTGCCCGCGTGAGGAGCGGAGCAGCAGTTTTGATTGAGGACGAGTCTGTTTGCTTAGGCTTGGTGGCCACTGAGCTGACGACGTCGTACTACTGCGAAGGCTGCGCCACCGATGAGGATAGCCGCGCCACCGGTCAGAAGACCGAATTCTGGCAAGGAAACGTTAACCAAGGCGACATTCAACTTCTCGGTCAAGCTGCTAACTGTGCCGGAGTTGGCACCAGTTTGCGAGTGCTTCTTAGCGTTGACCGTAACGGTCGAGCCGTTCGGGCAAACGCTGGCCTTAAAGCGTGCCAGGTATGTGCCACTGCTGTCGGTGGCGACTTTCTTGGTCTTGCTGTTACAAGTTACTCTAACTTGAGCGTTCGCTACGGGGTGACCGTTATTGGTAACCACGCCTGATACATCGGTTGAAGCGGGTGCCGCGAACGTGGTGGCCGGCACCAGGATCGCCAAGGCGAATCCGCTGGTTAATACTGATAATAGTTTCTTCTTCATACGCTAGTACTCCTTTTACCCGATTTAATTACAATCTACTTATATGATGAATTAAACGTGCGTTAAATGCAAGATAAAAGCGTTGTAGTTTTCCACAGATATAACAGAGAGGAGGCCAGCTGGTATAATATAGATCACAATGAATATGCGAAAATTCTTACAGGCGTCAACGCTTACACTGGCCGTTTTTGGCTTTGCCGGCTGGGTTTATATCGCGCTCGTGGCCTTGGTTCACCCCCATACCCTCGGCCTCCAGCTGACGCACTTTGCGGCCTATCCGCACGAAGATACGTTTGGCGAGGCATCATTCGTCGTATCGTTTATCAGCTTCTTCGCCTATCAGCTACTGCGCGATGAGCCTCATCGTAAATAGCTTATTTGCGTAAGACAAAGGCGGCGACTAAACCGATGTAGGTCAGCTTAGCGGCAGCGTTGAGCGTGAACGTCAGTAGCAAGTTTTTCTTCTTGTAGTACACAAAAGACAGCACGCCGCCCATCAATAGCGCAATCGGCAGCGTCAGGATGGTGCCATGATCCAGCACCAGAAAGACGTACAGCACCGTAGTGGCTACCGCCGCGGCGGCCGGATGAAACAGCCGCTCGCCTTGTTGCTGGATAAGCCCGCGCAGCAGGATTTCCTCAGTAAAGGCGAATACCACGGCCACCAGCGCAATCAGCGGCAGCGAGTAGCCGACGTACGGATAATGGTGGCGCAAAAAGCCGAAGCCGACTAGACCGACCATCTGGCCAATAACCACCATCAGCGGTATACCGAAGCCATAGCCCTTGGCCAGCAGCCTGGTGTGCAGCATGGGAAAGTCCAGGGTGAACATGAAGCGGTAAGCCAGCGCCAGCAGCAGAATTATGCCGTAGAATACCACCGCCGAACCAATGGTGGTCTTAGGCTGGACCGTGGCCGTAACCATATTGGCCAGCGGAATGATCGCCAAACTGATGGCCACCTTGCGGGCAGCTGTTTTTTGCAGCCCGATGATGGCCAGTCCGGCCAGCGCCACGGCGTTCACATAAATCCCAACGGTGGGAGCCCAGATCAGCGTGGCTTGGGCCGCTACCAACAAAGACAGGCTGAACAACCACACCAGGCTTTGGCGGCGAATCGGCTTGGTGAAGCGGGCCGTCAGGCGCCAGCTCTTCTTAGCGCGCTTCTTAGCGGTCTTACTCGCCCGCTTAAACGGACGCACCGGATGCAGTTTGGGCCGCTTAAAGCGCGGGAGATTAAGCTTCATTACAGCCCATTTCTTTGAACGTACACGCCGCAAATCAGAAGCCCAACTGAGACGATAAACAGAGGATAAAAGTAGCGCAGTTCACGGCGCTTGGCCATCGGCGCTTCGGAATATATCAGCTCCACCACGATGAGCGCCACGATCAGCAGCACCGTATTCAACAGCAGAATGATTTGTCTCAGATTAGTGGCTTGCAGCGGAAAATGAAAAAACAATGAAAACTCCCGGTTTCTTAGTAATACGATACTAGAAAATTCTCTCTCGGTCAATTGCGTGGCCTAGCATAAGCGCAATGTGTACCTCAGACGGTCAGTAACCGCTTATTATTAAAATCAGCCCAGGCTTAAGATAACTAGACCAACTGCCCCTGCCGCTGCGGCTATAATTTTGACTCTCAGGTAAGACCGCTCTTTTAGTACGAAGTAGGCTGCCAGCACCACCATAACCGGCAAAAAACCGGTAAAGGCGCCAACAATGGCGGCACTCTTACTCAGTGTTAGCGCGCCCAAAAACGCAAAGCCTTTCAAAGATTTAGAAAATGCCCAAGTTACTATTTCAGCGCCATATTTACGGTTAATAATTTGTTTGATGCCATGGCGGTAGGGCCAGGCGAAAACCGCCATCCAAAACGTTTGCAGCCCTTGGCCGTAAATCAACACCGAACCCATGCCGATACGCTTCAGTATCCAGGTTTCATACACCGTGCCCAGACCCAGCAAGGTAATGGACAACAGCGCTAGCATAATACCGGTCTTCCGGCTTTTCGAACCTTGCTCGTAGGTAATAATCGACACCGCTAAAGCCGACACGGCAATAATCAGCGCACCGATAAGCTGCTGGCCGCTGAGTCTTTCCGACAGCAATAGGGCTGCCAAAGCGATAGTAATCACCGGCGTCAGATTATTGAGAATTCCGACTAAGCCGGCATCAACATCTTTGCTGGCCCGAAAAATCAACATGTCCGTCAATGGAAAGCTGATGCCCATAACTGCCAGTGTAAAGAAGTTAAACCAACCAATATCCAAATGAAAGCCGAGAATTGCGGCCAGAATCAGCCCGAGCGGGTAATGCACGCACACAAAGAAGAAGCCGTTGGCCAGCCGGTTATGCTGCGGAATGGTCCGGCCCAAGCGCCGCTGCAGCAGGGCCACGACGGTGCCCAGTACGAGATAAGCCGCGAGCAGTAATTGCCAGGTCATTTAAATATCGGTATTAATACGACCCCTGCCAGTAGGATGCTTGATATTATTTCGCCTTTGCGTATGTTTTCCTTCAAAATAAAGTAACTCGCTAGGTAGCGCAAAAACGGGCCGAGCAGTGACAGCAGCATGGTCAGCACAACGCCTAACTCCTTAATAGCATAGAGACTGGCGACCGCACCGACGGCATAGGCCAGCCCGGCCGCAAAGCTGTAATTGACCTTTTTGGCAGACATTTTGCGCAGACCTTTAGCCGGAAAAAACAGCCCCGTTAACAGGAGCACTGCCGTCAGTCGAAACAGCGCGATATATGAGGGCGACAAATGGGAGAGCGTCACCTTATAAATACTGGGCAGCAGGGCTTCCAGGCAGACGCCCAGCAATAAGTAGTACATGCCCTTCGCCTGCAATCGGCGCAGTTTGCGGCGGTGCGAGCCCCAGTACACAATGACCGCGCCGAGTATGAAAGCCAGCAGAAAGCCGGGTTTGCGCTCGCCCGGAAAGAGTGCGTAGCCAACTAGGCCGGCTACGATGGGCTGAAAGTCGCTGAGCGGTTCGCGTAATGACAGGTCGTCGGCCCTCAGACTGAGCACGTCAAAAACATTACTGCCAAATGACACCAGGGCGATCAGTGCCGTCAAGCCCAAAGCTACGAGCGTAAAATGCGGAAACGGCTGATGCGTCAGATACACAAACAGCCCCAATAATACAGACATCGCGAAGAATACTAGCAACATCATCTGCTGCGCGGCAATCCGGTTTCTTCTAAAATTCAGTTTGTCGACTGTTTTACCGGCGCTCTCTACAAAGACAGCAATGAGCAGGTATAAAAAGCCCATACCGGTTATGGTAGCACCGTGTCAACGAAAATCCATGCCAAAACCGTAGAACTTGGCTACCTGTGCTGTCTAACCCTCAGAGAGTTACGTTGCTTTAGCTCTTCTTGCCCTAGTACGAGGTTTGTATGCCCTTAGGTTGTGTACCTCTGGTATAACTCCGGCGCCGTCGCCCGCCGCCAAGGCTACACGTTTGTTGGTGCCGCATCGTACATCACCGGCCACGAATAATCTGGGCATTGAAGTTTCGTGAGCATAGGGCGCACGGCCTTTAGTTCTCTCTACGAATGCTTCACGCGCATCAGCCGATAGATCACCTCCGGCTACAACAAATTTCATGGGATCAAGCACAATGTCAGGAGGGAGCCAAGTAGTTTTCGGGATAGCCCCAATAAATACAAATACTTCATCGGCCTTCATAGTGGCTGAGCCGTTATCCCGATGTTCGATGCTTACTTCACTCAGCCGGCCATCACCGTCTACGCCTGTTAACTCTGTACGGGTATGCACGGTAATATTCTTTTTCTCGGCAATCTTGTCTATGAGGTAGCCGCTCATCTTGTCTTCTATGCTATCTCCTCTGACTAACATATGCACTTCACAGGCCGCAAACTCCGACAAGTTGACGGCAGCTTGCCCAGCGCTGTTTGCTCCGCCTATTACCACCATTGTTTTACCTTGATAATTGGCAGAAGTGGGCGGAGGCCCATAGTTTACACCTCTACCTCTGTAAGCTGCCACCCGGTTAGCCTTCAGCTGCTTAAGATCAACACCTGTACTTAACAGAGCCACATTGCCCAGGTATTCGTCGCCATCGTCAGTGCGTACAAGGATCCCTTCATCAACCGGCTCTATTGTGTCGGCTCGACTTGGCCCCCAAATCTTGGTTGAAAATCTAAGAGCTTGGTCTACAATTCTAGCCATAAGCTCAGGGCCGGTAATACCGTTTGGAAAGCCAGGGTAGTTCTCAATTAACGACGTCGTACCTGCCTGGCCACCCAAGGTATGGCTGTTGTCTATAACTACTGTATCCACGCGTTCGGTTTCCGCTGTTATAGCAGCAGAGAGGCCGGCAGGGCCGCCGCCTATAACTATCAAGTCATGCTTTTCGGGATCTGGCATCTCTGAGCTCCGTAGGAATACTTGGTATAATACCACAAAATATGAATATATGCAAAGCTTTATTAGGCCAACGGGGCCTCTCAGACTATTTAAGTGCCATGTACCATCTGTTGCTGCCGCGACTAGCATCCATGCTGCCGTGCCAGAACTTCTCCAGATACTCTTTACTGAGTCGCAAGAATCCGAAAGCGGGGTCACGACAATATAGCGCGCGGTCATCATATTCGGTAACGCACGTATAGTGACCATTGCCGGAGAAAGCATTGGTGTAACAGATTACTACGGGGGCGCCATTATCAATATTGCGCTCTATATCTTCAACTGTGGCCTTGGATTTTTCTTCAACCACTTCGAGACCGACCGCTCGCGCGGCTTTGATGAGATTTTCTTCGGTAGTACCAATGCCTGGTTTAGCCTCGCAAAGCTTGGCTAACTCCTCTTCAGTATGCGAAAAATCGCCCTTCAGGTGCAACGCGTTAAGCAATGCGACGGGTCCGCACGTGTATGAGGTCTGCTGTATGGCGAGATGATTGTCAGAGAATAGATCTTGTATATTCATATAATTACGCTAACACAAACGGCCAAATTGGTTGAGCATAAAGGATTCGAGCCCGACGGTTTGCAGTCTCTCTCCAGAAACCGACATTAGTAATTCGTGCTAAAATAGAAGTATGAATAAGAAGCTTGTTTACGTTAAGTCTAGTGATAAAAAGCTTATTAAAAAGCTGGCTAAAGACATGAAGCCAGCCCTTCTTTCTCTTG
>DATCFR010000005.1:0-4677 GCA_036509405.1 Saccharimonadales bacterium (SeqCode) | reverse complement strand
TCGCCCGTTAAAGAGGTACGTGAGCTGGGTTCAGAACGTCGTGAGACAGTTCGGTTTATATCCGCTGTGGACGATAGGAAATTTGAGAGGACTTGACCCTAGTAAATTTTGCTACTTACTGTTGAAAAGCAGTTTGAAAATGTGGCTTATAACGGTGAAACCTTCATATGATTGTGGTTTGAGAATATGCAGTATGTGGTCCAACTACTGTATAATTCGCTTGAGGACCGTAATCCGCTGAAAGGCAATACCGTGGGAAGTCGACTAAGTGTTGAGAAAGCATATATAGCGGGATTTCTTGATGGTGATGGCAGTATTATGTTGCAGCTGAAGAAGCGCAGCGACACCCCACGCGGGTTTCGTTTCCAGGCAACAATCTGCTTATATCAAGATTCTCGTCACGACGCGCCACTATACTGGATGCAAAACATCTTCGGTATAGGGCACATATCGCATCGCAATGATGGTATAACTGAGCTGCGAATCCAAGGATTTGCCAGCGTTCAGCATATATTAACAGATTTGCAACCGTATATTCGCTTCAAGGTCTTACAGACAGAGGCGACCATCGCGGCTTGCGAGTTACTGCGACGAGGTGTGAGGAACCTTTCTCAAGAAAATTTGTTACGTCTTGTGCAGTTAGTGCTTGCAGTTCAAAATCAGAACTACAAGTCAGCTCACAAAAAGACCGAAGCAGATCTGGTAAAAGCACTTGGTTTGACCCCGTAACGACTTGAGTGTACCGGCGACACCGCCGTGCACCAGACTCGGTACAACGCGAATCATTTCTTAGAAAATGACGCGCTGCCGGGTAACACGCCACCACCCTCGCTTAAAACGTGTGAGCAGGGTGAAGATATAGTCTGCGCTCTTAGAAATAAGGGATTAAGCGACGAGAGGACCGGGTTGAACGCACCGCTGGTGTATCGATTGTTCTACCAAGGGCATTGTCGAGTAGCTATCGTGCGGCAAAGAGAAGCGCTGAAAGCATATTAAGCGCGAAACTGACCTCAAGATTAGATTTCCCTATGACCTCCCTGAAAGACGATCAGGTTGATAGGCGCAAGGTGTAAGCATGGCAACATGTGTAGCCAAAGCGTACTAATAGAGGCATTGACTTTTTACGACCTTAGATTCGCTCTGTTTACAGAGTTGGATCTAAGGTAGCAATTGACTAGTTATTGGTGCGTATCAGATGATCGCACTCGTTTGTCTCGGCAATTTTCATTTACCTCGGACATATTCGCGCTTCGCGCTCGAATGCCCTCGGCAAACGAAGATTGCCTCGCTTAGTTCTTTGCCAAATAGGTACCGAATGGGCACCAATATCTAAATCTTCTGGATTTAGTTATTGGTGCCCATAGCCCGAGGGCAACACCTGTTCCCATGCCGAACACAGCAGTTAAGCCTCGGAGCGGTTACAATACTTGGGGTTCACCCCTGGGAAAATAGCACGGTGCCAAATTTTGAAAAGGGCCTCCGAAAGGAGGTCTTTTTCTTTGAGGCCGAAGGAGTATAGTTTGATATATTTCATTAATTATGCTATAATCCTCTATTATTAACAGTAAGCAATGTGATAAGTAACGCCGATGTCCGCCGAATTATTTGAAGAACAAGCTGAAGCTCTAAAGACCGCCCATGACCAGGGAGCTGAAGCTTTTGGTCTTGCAGCCGACGGCGTTTTAAGGCTGGTCGCGGACTATCCGAACCAAATATTTGGAGAAACCGCCCAGCACGATGATGGCCAGAGAGGAGAAGCATACCAAACAGCATTAGCCGGCTTAAGCGGAAGGCTGACTAATGTCCGTCTGCGCCATGATTTCGCGGTAACCTTCGATGAACGCTTGCGAGAGGCGGCGGGTGCTCGCGAAGAAGAGAGTGAACCATCGCTTGACCGCGTCACTTTACAGCAGATAGGCAGAGCGTTTTTAAATAGCTTTCCTGATGAAGTAGGAACCTTCAGCAGTGACTTGGCGGCTGTCGCGGAAATCGCCAGTGCCACGTCTTCAGATGAGGCAGCCTCTGATATTAAGGAACCGGCTGAGTCTGGGGCGAAAATGGCACTTGAAACCGCCGACCCCGAGCACTTTGGGTATATTGTTGATCAGGTGCTGAGACGAGCGGGAAGCATGATGGTAATTATCGGTAACACCGACACGCCCACCAAGCGTCTGGAGATAGGAACAACTTCGGCTGGTCCCCGGCTTACTTTTTCTCATGGGCGCGGCCTGAGAGATGTGACTACCATCGGTACAGATAAGCACAGGCATCTCGGGTATTATTTTGCTCGTAAACAAACTGTTACTGGAAGGGACAAGGGAAGAGAGAGAACAACCCTAGAGGTTAAGCAGGCAGATTTCATGCACGGGCAACCGCATGAGCTAGAGGGTGACTTAAGTGTTGTGCAGGGCTTTGACCCGGCCGATGAAGGAACACCCTTAAAAGATGAACAGACCGTAGAGGTAGCCAATCGTATTATCGGTGAAATACAAGCTGAACTGGATAGGCGGCAAAAGCTATATGATAAACAAACCGCTGATGCCCAAAAACGTATAGAAGGTATGTTCAAGTAGGTTTCCGGCTCTACAGGGGTGAAGTTTGCAACTTACCTCGGTGTGCGCTATAAATAAAGAGTTAATTAAAAACAAAAACAATTCAGTTTCATGATAAATAAGCTGGTACTGCGCAGTCCGGCGGCACGCTGGAATATCGCCACCTTGGCGAGGCTTTTGTTTGTGCTGCGCTGGCTTAAGCGGGGAGGGCAGTTCGCCGGCGCGCTGTTTGGCCTACTGTTGCTGACGCAGCTGCTGTATCCGCGCCAGCTCACGAGACCGTTTGTCAGCGTGGACAATGCCTCGGTCGGGGCCTGGTCGAGCAGCAAATTAAAGAGTTATTTAAAGGATTCCGTGGCTACGCGGCCCTACAGTCTGGCGATCACTGGGCATCAATATAAGCTGATGCCGGCCGGTGTGGGCATCTCAGTTGATGTTACTACCACAACGAATGAAGCGACTCATTATACTTTGGCCGAAAGGCTCACCCCATTTTCGCTATTTAAGCATGCTCGTTTCAGCGATAAGAAAATGGTTAACATCGATGAGCTCGGCGCGCATCTCCAAGCCTTTGCCGATGCTCGGGCGCAAGACCCAGAGGATGCGACGCTGGCTAAGCAAGACGGCATTTATAGCGCAGTGGTGCCGGGCAAGCTTGGCTACATTGTTAATACGCCGAAGTTACAGGCAAGTATGCTGCAAGCGGCCATTGGTTCGCGGCTGAATGTGCCACGCATTGCTGTCCAGCCGAAAATTACTGAGGCCATGCTGCAGACCGCCTTGAATAATTGGCGCCAGCAGACCGGCAAGCCGATGGAGTTGCAGCTGGGGACGCAGCCCGTGCTTATTCCGTCCTCCATCTTGCAGAGCTGGGTCATCGTTACTCCTAACCAGAAACAGGATGCCGTGCTCATCACGTACGACACAGCGGCCATCAAAAGCTGGCTAAACGGCTACGCGCCGCGGGTCTACAGCGCGCCCAAGCCGGCCACTCGCTACATCGAAGATGACGCTGTAACCCAGACCGTGGCAGGCATGAACGGATCCGCGCTTAATGTCGATAAATCGGCTGATGCTGTGGTAGCAGCCCTGCAAACGCCAGCGGCTCCTATCCGCTTGGCTGCCGCTAGCCTGCAGCCCTTGCCGTTTAGCACGCATGACGTGCGCGGTTACACGTCGACCTCCCGGGGCGTGCAGGCGGTGATCAATGACTGGGCGGCCCAGTACAAGCCGGGCAGTGTGGCTGCCAGCTTTCAGGAGATTGGCGGCCAATCACGCAGCGCCGCACTTAACGATAGCGGCCAGTTCTTTACGGCCAGTATCTACAAGCTGTTCGTGGTGGACTACACCTATCACCTGCTTGAGAGCGGCCAGCTTGATCCAAACTCTCTGGTGCTTGGCGCCGGCAAGTCCGTGGATGACTGTCTAGAAGTCACCATCGTGGTTTCGGACAACACTTGTCCGGAAGCCTTGGGCGACCAATTAGGCTGGATTAACATCGACGCCTATGCCAAACAACAGGGCTTCACGGCCACCTCGTTCGTTAATCACAACTGGTCGACTGATACGCATGACGTGGCATCGTATCTAGACAAGCTCAATGCCGGTTCGCTTATGAACGCCGCAGACACCGCCAATTTGCTGGATAAAATGCAGCGCCAGGTGTATCGCAGCGCTATTCCGGCCGGTTCGGCCGGCAGCACCGTGCAGGATAAAGTGGGCTTTTACGGGTCGTACTGGCACGACGCAGCCATTGTGCACAGCCCCAAAGCCACCTATGTGCTAGTGGTCTTCACTAACGGTCCGGGGGCAGGCGCCATCAAGAACCTGGCGGCTCAGATCCAGCAAACTCTGAACCAGTAGGCATTTACATCTGTTCGGCGAAGACGATGACGCGTTTGCTGAACTCGCTGGTGCCTTTTTTGACCTGGCCGGCGCAGGTGATCAGGTTAAGCCCGGACTTTCCGGCAGTGACCGGTGTAATGGCGGCTTGCATGTCGACATTGTCGGCAGGGTAGAGCTGGGTTTTGACGACCCGGTAGTTCAGGACGGTGCCGTCGCCGCGGACGATTTGCATGGTGTCGCCAGCGGTCAAGCCGATGATATTGTAGAAGACGCCGTGGGT
>DATCFR010000004.1:0-4808 GCA_036509405.1 Saccharimonadales bacterium (SeqCode) | reverse complement strand
CCGCTGCCGCTACCATGCGCGCCGGCGCCAAGGGCGTGCGCATCGAAGTTGCCGGCCGTTTGAACGGTGCTGAGATGTCGCGCCGCGAAAAAGAAGTTGCCGGCTCCGTACCACTGCACACGCTGCGCGCCGATATTGATTACGCTCAGGTTAACGCCAAAACCGTTGCCGGTATCATCGGT
The DNA here is from genome assembly GCA_036509405.1 of Saccharimonadales bacterium (SeqCode). Taxonomy (GTDB): domain Bacteria; phylum Patescibacteriota; class Saccharimonadia; order Saccharimonadales; family UBA4665; genus DATCFR01. The sequence goes on along the minus strand of DATCFR010000004.1, from coordinate 4,626 downwards.
GTTAAGGTCTGGATTTACAAGGGCGAGGTGCAGTCGTAATGTTAATGCCGAACCGCCAGAAGCACCGCAAGGTGCGCAAAGGCCGCATCCGCGGCGTGGCTACCACCGGCCACTATATCGCTTTTGGCGACTACGCCCTGCAGGCCCAAGGCCAAGAGCGCATTACCTCACGCCAGATTGAAGCGGCTCGCCAGGCCATGACACGCTACATTAAGCGCGGCGGCAAGATTTGGATCCGCATTTTCCCGCACATTCCGGTAACACGTAAGCCGCAAGATGTGAAGATGGGCAGCGGCAAGGGCAACCCCGAGTTTTACGTCGCTAAAGTCCGCCCTGGTACCATTTTGTTCGAAATGCAGGGCGTTGACGAGGCCACGGCTCGCGAAGCCATGCGTCTGGCCGCTCACAAACTCCCGGTTAAAACGAAGTTCTTGGTACGGGAGGAGGCATGATCATGAAAATTGTCGACATCCGTAAGCTATCTACCGCCGAATTAACTGTTGAAAGCACTAAACTAAGGGAAGAAATCGTGGAACTAAAGCGCCGTTTATACTTGGGTGAAATCCAGAACAATCGAATTATCCGTACTAAGCGCAAAGACTTGGCGCGCATGCTCACCGTGCTCAGCGAAGCCCTCATAAAGGAGGCGAATTAATATGGCCAAGCAAATGATTGGTATCGTATCCTCCAACAAGGGCGACAAAACCATTGTGGTTACCGTTCAGACCCGCAAAACTCACCCCTTGTACCGCAAGCAGTACACGGTGAGCCGGAAGTTCATGGCCCACGACGAAAAGAATGAAGCTCAGCCTGGCGATAAGGTCGCCATTGTCGAAACACGGCCGCTGAGCGCCCGCAAGCGCCACGTACTGGACAACATCATTGAGAAGCCAGCCCTGCGCGCTGATTCTCTGGCTGCCACCAAGGCCGACGAGCCTGAGCGGCCTGTCGCCAAAGCCAAAGTCGAGAAGGCTGAGACCGAAAAACCCGTTGCCAAGCCAGCCCGCAAAGCCAAGGCCGAGAAACCAGCAGAAACTACCGAGGAAGCTGCGTCATGATTCAGCAAGAAACCCGACTGATTGTCTGTGATAACAGTGGCGCCAAAGAAATTCTTTGCATCCGCGTCTTGGGTGGCACACGACGTCGTTATGCTAACGTCGGTGATATTATCGTGGCTACCGTCAAGCAGGCCAGCCCGAACGGCCAGGTCAAGAAGAAGACCGTTATCCGTGCAGTGGTGGTGCGCACCCGCAACCAGATTCGCCGCCGCGACGGCTCAACCATCAAATTCGATGATAACGCCGCCGTAGTCATTGATGAGAACAAGCTGCCTCGTGCCACGCGTATTTTCGGCCCAGTCCCGCGCGAGCTGCGCGACCGCGGCTACGCCAAAATTGTTTCGCTTGCGCCGGAGGTCCTGTAATGGTTTACAAGATGCGTCTTAAGAAGGGTGATCTGGTGATTGTCCGTGCCGGTAAATACAAGGGCAAAACCGGTAAAATTAGTGCCGTCCACCCGCAAGACAACAAAGTTACCGTTGACGGCATCAACATCGTGAAGAAGCATGTAAAGCCCAATCAGCAGTATCCGCAAGGCTCTATTGTAGAGTTAACCAAGCCGATTTGGGCCAGCAAAGTCAGTATTGTCGACCCCGTCAGCAAGAAAGCTACGCGCATCGGCTATCAAATCGATAAAGATGGCAACAAAGCCCGTATATATAAGAGTACCAGCAAGGAGATCAAGTAATGGCTACGACCGCGACCCCACCGGTTAAAGCTCCCAAGACTACCGCGACAACCGGTGCCCGCTTGCGCGTGGCGTATAACACGACGATCGCCAAAGAGCTGCAGAAGGAATTGGGGCTCAAGAACTTGCATGAGGTGCCGAAGCTCGAGAAAGTGGTCGTCAACAGCGGCCTGGGCCGCGCCAAGGAAGAAAAGCGTATCCTAGAAGCGGCCACCAACACGCTACGCAAGATTACCGGTCAGCAGCCAGTCGAGACAATCGCCAAGAACTCTATCGCCGGCTTTAAGCTGCGCGAGGGCAACAAAATTGGTCTCAAGGTGACGCTGCGGGGCGAGCGCATGTATGAGTTTACCGATCGCGTTATCAGCCTGGTGCTGCCACGACTGCGCGACTTCCACGGCGTTAGCGCCAAAGCCTTTGATCGCCAGGGCAATTATTCCATCGGTTTCACCGAGCAATCAGTTTTCCCAGAGTTGAGTTTTGAAGAAACTACCGCGGCCCACGGCCTGCAAGTGATATTCGTAATAAAGTGTAAAGAACCGGCCCATGCCCGAGCCCTCCTCGAGAAGTTCGGCTTGCCGTTTGAAAAGGAGCAGCAGTAATGGCTAAGAAATCCATCGTGGCTCGCGACGCCAAGCGCCTCAGAATGATCGAGCAGTACGCCGCGAAGCGCAAAGAACTCAAAGAATTAGGCGACCAAGAAGGCCTAGCGAAATTGCCGCGCAATTCCAGCCCCACCCGCCGCACTAATAGATGCATTGAAACAGGACGTCCGAGGGCTTACATGCGTCAGTTCGGCCTGAGCCGCATCAGTTTCCGCGAACATGCCAGCAAGGGCGAAATCCCTGGCGTAACGAAAGCGAGTTGGTAGCCTATGAGCCAAACCACCACCGATCCCATCGCTGATATGTTTACTCGGCTGCGCAACGCCATCGCCGTGCGCAAGACTGAAGTTAGCTTGCCGCACTCCAACATCAAGGAGTCCGTGGCACGGCTCTTGCAGGCCAGCAACTTCATAGATAGCGTAACCGTCGAGAAAGCGCCTGTTGGCAAGACACTGACCGTCAAGATTAACGATGACAGCAGTAATGCCCGCATTACCGAGATTGTGCGCTTGAGCAAGCCCGGCCGCCGCTACTACGTGACGGCCCGCGACATCCCGACCGTCAAACGCGGCCGCGGCGTGGTTATCGTGTCCACCAGCAAAGGCCTCATGACTGGCGACCAAGCCAAGAGCGAGCACATTGGCGGCGAATTAATTTGTAAGGTGTATTAAAGGATAAAATAATGAGTCGAGTAGGAAAACTGCCAATCCCAGTGCCGAGCGGTGTGACAATCACTCTTGACGATGCCGAAATTACGGTAACGGGTAGCAAGGGTACGCTCAAGCAGTTCACCATGCCCGGTATCACCGTCAAGCAAGAAGGCGATCAGCTAATTGTCGAGCGTGCTAATGACGAACCCAAAATCCGAGCCAAGCACGGCCTGATGCGCGCGCTGCTCAACAATATGGTAAACGGCGTCAGCGAAGGCTTTAGCAAGAAGCTTGAGATTAACGGCGTTGGCTACCGAGTAGCACTTATGGGTGCCGATTTAAAGATGAACCTGGGCTTCTCCCATGACGTAATTTACAAGGTGCCAGCCGGTATTACCGCTACCGTCGAGCAAAACACCATCACTGTTACCGGCATTGACCGTCAGCAGGTCGGACAGGCCGCCGCTGAAATACGGGCGTTCAAGAAACCGGAGCCATACAAGGGCAAAGGCATTAAATACCAAGGCGAGCGAATCTTGCGCAAAAGCGGTAAGAGCGGTAAGGACAAATAATCATGAGCAAGCAGTTAATTCATAAATTACAGAATCGCGCCCGGCGCCACGGCCGCGTTCGCTCTGTCATTCAAGGCACCGCCGAACGCCCGCGTCTCAGCGTCTACATCAGCAATACACACGTTACAGCTCAGCTGATCGATGACACGGCGCACCGCACCCTCGGCTACGTTAGTACTGTCGGGCAGAAGACCGCCACTGGCACCATGACCGAGAAAGCCGCCTGGGTCGGCGAGGAAATCGCTAAGCAAGCCAAGGCCGCCAAATTAAAAAGCGTAGTATTCGACCGCGGCGGCAAAATATACCATGGCCGTGTGGCCGCCCTGGCCGACGCCGCCCGTAAAGCAGGATTGGAGTTCTAAATGGCAGACGCAAGACCCCAGCAGGCACGGCGCAACCGCCGTCCCGAAATTCAACAAGAAGAAAAGCAGTTCGACGAGCGAACGTTGCACATTGACCGCGTGGCCCGCGTGGTTAAAGGTGGCCGTCGCTTCCGCTTCCGCGCCCTCGTCGTGGTTGGTGACCGCAAGCAAAAAGTTGGCATCGGTATCGCCAAAGGCGCCGATGTTACGGCTGCTGTTACTAAAGCCACTGAAGTCGCCAAGAAACACTTGGTGAGCATTCCGCTCTACAAAGGTACGTTGCCGCACGAAGTTGAAGCCAAAGTTGGCGGCGCTCACATTTTGCTTATGCCGGCTAGCGCCGGTACTGGTCTGATAGCTGGCGGCGTGATCCGCACCATCTTAGAGGTGGGCGGCATTCATAACGTTTTGAGCAAGTCGCTCGGTTCTAGTAACAAGACCAACACCGCCTACGCCACCATCGAAGCCTTGCAGCTGCTAGTACCAGCCGACAAGTGGGTAACCGCCAAGCCTAAGAAGGCAGCGCCTAAGAAAGAAACCGCTAAGCAGCCTGCGAAGGTGGAAGCTTAGATCATGAAATATCACGAATTACAGACCACCAAACCCAAAGCTGGCAAGCGTGTCGGTCGCGGCATCGCCGCCGGCCAGGGTAAAACCGCTGGCCGTGGTACTAAGGGACAAGGCGCACGCA
>DATCFR010000003.1:0-2093 GCA_036509405.1 Saccharimonadales bacterium (SeqCode) | reverse complement strand
TTGGCCAGCCAATGCTCCGGCGGCACTGCCCCGGCGATGAACTGCACGCCGGCGTGCGCGAAATCGCGGATAATCCCCGGCGTACGCTTATCCTGCGAACAATCGTCGAGCACCAGAATCTCCAATTTAGGGTAGGTACTGGCAGTTAGCGATTGCAGGCAGGCTTCCAAATCACTGGTTTCGTTGCGAGCCGGCAGGGCCACGGTCAAGGTGGGTAGCTCGTGGTCGGCGTAAGTTTGCTGCAGTTTAGGCGCTCTTATGGTTCGTAGATTACGCATCGTCACAGTCAATATGGCTATGGCCGCCACTAGCTGTAACCCGGCTAAAATATACAGCCAAGCCCGACCGCTCCATTGATAGTGCTGGCTGAGCGCCACCAAACTGAGTACAACCGCCTGCAAGCAGGTGATCACCAGCGAGGTCCGTAAGGCCGTACCGTACAGATAGTCTGGCTGTGTTCGTCCCTTCACCAGCCGCCACAGGTTAAGGAGCCGGTAGAGCACAGCGACAAGCAGTAATAGAGTCCAGAGATGTAGGTCCAAAATGAGCAAAACGGCCGCGGCCATACAGTTGAGGCCTACCAAAACCCGCGCAAAAGTTTGATGCCATTTCCAAAACGGCCGTAGCCAGATGAGCAGCTCCAGTCCACTAAGGCAGCCAAAGATCGTAAAGATAAGCAGCATGATGCTTCTAAACTATAGCAAATCGGCTTGACCTCTTATAATCGGTCTGCTAAGCTTGACAGTAATGGCCTACAGAAATTGTAGGTTTTTTAATTGGAGGCGTTAGCAGGGCCAGTGGCGGACGATCAAACCAAACGACGGGTGAAAAACCCCGAAACTTTCCGAGAACGGGCAGTTAAGGCAGCCTCGGACAGTGGTAAGCCGACTAAGCGCGGCGCCTTTAAAGCGCAAGCCGGACGACTTATTAAGCCAGTGGGCCAGGTCAGACGCACTATCTTTGACCGGCAGCCTTTCAAGTTCATCGCCAAGATTATTTTTCCGTCCTATTTTCGCAACAGCTGGCGCGAACTGCGACTGGTAACTTGGCCCAGCTGGCGCGAGAGCCGCCGCCTGACCTTCGCGGTCCTGATTTTCGCCATAATTTTCGGCAGCGTCATCGCCCTTGTTGATTACGGCCTAGATAAGATTTTTAAAGATATTCTACTAAAGTAAAGGAGCCCCCTTGCAACCAATGAGCAGCATTAAGCGTTACGACACCAGCAAGCGCTGGTACGCCATCCACACCTACAGCGGTTACGAAGAAAAGGTCGCTGAAAGCATTCGCCAGCGTGCCGAATCACTCGACATGAAAGACAAAATCTTCGAAGTCCTAGTACCTAAGGAAAAAATGATAGAGATCAAGAACGGCAAGCGCCGCGTTGTCGAAAAACGCATTTTCCAAGGCTATGTCTTGGTGCACATGAAGCTCTCCGAGGATGCCTGGTACATCGTGCGTAACACACCGTCAGTGACTGGTTTTGTGGGCAGCGGCACTGACCCCACACCTATTGAGCAAGACGAAATCGAAAAAATCCAGAAGCGCATGGGCCTTGAACAGCCGAAGCACAAAATTGACTTTAATATCGGTGAAGTCGTCAATATTATCGATGGTCCTTTCAAGGGCTTCGATGGCTCAATCAACGAAATCGACGCCGCCAAAGGCAAGCTCAAAGTCTTGGTCAACATGTTTGGTCGCGAAACCCCTGTAGAGCTTGACGGCCTCCAGGTCAAGCGCGTCTAAGCATAAGCGCTACCATATCTTGTAATTAGTACGTCTATATGGTATTGTATGCATAGTGATAAATTATGTAAGAGTTCACAATACTGTTGCCTCGCTTGAGAGCCCGTCGGAGTGCAGGGTTGATGCACCCCTGCCAACGCGGCACTTAGGGCTAACAGCAGTTGGCTTAACTGAGGTAGTGTCCCCTGATGAATACGCCCAGCTTCTTTTGGCAGCATTTGGCTATAGTGTTAAACAGGTTGTCGCGTTTCAGCAGATTGCCCCGCAAACTGTAGAACGCTTGCGCAGACAAACGGCTGAAAAGCTTGGATCATCCAAAGGTTTTGGCCAAACGTTGTCGATAGCCACCG
>DATCFR010000002.1:0-7827 GCA_036509405.1 Saccharimonadales bacterium (SeqCode) | reverse complement strand
CTCGCATCGGTTTGGAGGGCTGCGCTGAGAACTTCCGGATACGCCTCAAGGTTAGTCGCCACTCCAATACTGAAAAGACCGAGCCCCTGCAATAGCGCACATATCTGCTGCTCATCTTGGGAAGAAAGTTCCGCGTCTAGCTTTGGCTGTAAAACAGAGACAGTCTCATCGTTAACTGCCTTGAGCACGGGTATTCTTCGGGCTCGCTGCTGCCAAACCATAAAGAACTCTTCACCGAAATGACCAAATAGCCCGGCAGTTCTTTCACGCGCTTCATCTTCGCCAATACTACGGATTAATTCTGGGAAGCCCATAGGTTTATCATTTTAACATAATCAGTATATATAGTCAACCATGGTAAGATAGAGGGCATGTGGAAAGAAACCAAACATGGGCTGTATCAGCAGTTCAACTTCGAAAATTTTAAGCAGGCCTGGGCCTTTATGGAGAAAGTTGCCGCTTTGGCCGAAGAATTCCAGCACCATCCACGCTGGGAAAACGAGTGGAGCGTGGTGCAAATTTGGCTGATCACACATGAGGGTGGCAAGGCTATCACCGATAAAGACCATGAAATGGCCGAGGCGATTGATGCCATCTATAGCGAGCTCGGTCCGCCCGGCGAGCAGCCGCTTGATCCAGCGGTTCACCCCGAGAAGGTTAAGATCTTCGGCGACGGCGGTTCACGCGGCAATCCCGGTCCCAGCGCCAGCGGCTTCGTCGTGCTGGACATGGAAGACAATGTGCTGGTCGACAAGGGTGTTTACTTGGGCGTGACCACCAATAACCAAGCCGAGTATACGGCGCTCAAGCTGGCGCTTGAGGAGTGTCTCAAGATGGGCGTGCGCGAAGTCCAGGTCTATATGGACAGTTTGCTGGTGGTGAATCAGATGAAGGGCGTTTTTAAAGTGCGCAACCGCGATCTTTGGCCGATCCACGATGCCATTAAGCAGTTGGCGGCCAAGTTTGACGAAATCAGTTTCAGTCATGTGCCGCGCGAATTCAACAAGTTGGCTGACGCGGCCGTGAACCGCGCCCTCGACGAGCACCTTGGCATAAACCAACAGGGGTGATATAATGAAAAGTGGCCAGATTATCGGCTGATCGCGTGGGCATCTTTGGTCACGCGGGGAGGTGGCCACTTAGCTTGCTTAGTAAAAGTAGGCTATAGCCACCGACCATCGCGTACCCAAAGATGCCCACGAGGAAAGTCCGGGCAGCACAGGGAAGGGCAGTCGCTAACGGCGACCGGGGGCGACCCTAGGGAAAGTGCCACAGAAACGAAACCGCCGGCTTCGGTCGGCAAGGGTGAAACGAGCGAGGTAAGAGCTCGCAATTCACGGCGGTGACGCCGCGAAATGGTAAACCCTGCCTGCTGCAAGGAGATGGACCCTTTGAGGCTAAACCTCAAAGTATCCCGCTAAGGATTCATCACAAAAACCGCTTGAGTTGCGCAGCAATGCGTCACCTAGATAGATGACCAGCTTCGACAGAACCCGGCTTACAGATAATCTGGCCATTTTGAATTTTTAATTGACAATTACCGGGAGGTTTACTATCGTTACATTCATGCACGAAACTGGGAAGAATTCGCCTAACAGCTTGCAAAAGGTCAGCAAGACGCTTCGGCGCGGGCTTGGCTCAGCTGCTTTGCCGGCCATGGCAGTGCTGGCGCTTGTGCCGGCTGTTGTGAGCGCGGCCACGCCTCCCAAGCCTGAATCGGCCAGCGCTGTACAGAGAGTAATCAAATATCGTATATCTCATCTGCTGCCGGTTACGGCCTGCCTGACGGGAGAAGCCACCATGCGTGTCAACATTGATTCGGGCGGCGCAAAATACGACTCGCAATCCTCTACTGGCGGCTCCACGCCGAATACCGTTCCAACCTCTCAAGCCGTAGTTGCCCCACTTATCGTCTCTCGGTTTAATCCGAACGGGGTAGCCCTCGCGACGACCGATTTTGGGAATGGCAACTATGATGTGGTTGGTTTGCAGCGTTCAACCGATCCTTCGGTTATACCGCAGCCAAAGGCCTATCCCACCTCCAGCACCCCGAGTTTTAATATTGATCCCACAGAGTGCGCCCCAATTGTCTTCACTCGCTACGCGAACGGCACTATCAACTTTAATGAGGCAGTGGTAGTGCCGCTTGGCTCTCAAGCTACTGAGCTGGCGGATGTCTTTGGCGGTCCCCCGCTTGCAGGGCCGGTCGGCCTAATCAGTCCTCTCCCTTAAGGTTACTTCTTGGCAGCTTTAAGACTATCATCCTGTAGTCTGGCTATTTGAAGAACGTTACAGCGAAAATTTCTAATTTGCTCATGCTTGCAATACGGATATTGCCCTGCATAATACCCGTAATGGATAGAGGATAGAGGTATGGCAGCGAGTTTGCCTGATGTTTTTCATACGCCACCCGGGGCAGAAGTTTCACGTTATGACGTAATCATAAGAGATGACGGCTATTGGGGGACAGAGGGACCTGTTCCGGTGAGCTATCTGCAAGAATCAGGCTCGGTAGGGCAAAGCCAGGAAGTCGCTTGGCGAGATATTACTCCTTTGGGCTACGGAGAGATTATAAGAGCTTACAGAGCTCTCCGGGCAGCGGGCGAGATACCGACGGAGGAGGCTATTTCGCAAACCCTATATGGCGATGAGGGCCTAAGTCAGCGTCTTAGCAGACTTCAGGAGCAGGAGAGTACTTTTGAGCCTCCCGAACGCTGGTTTGACGGCCGGAATAACAACTGCGGGGTTACTCTCAAGACCCCAGATAGCGCGGAGCACGTATTTTTTTATGATTTTGCCTCCATGCTTTTTAAGTCGCGCGTGGGCATAGGCATCTCTAGTACTAATTATAGCGGTGTGCACCAAGAAAGGATTGAGTTTACAGCTCAATCCGACTGGCAGAGTAAAGGCGCCGGCACGGCGGCGCTGCCGATTATCAAAACGTATTTTCCAGAGGTTGAAGTAGAGTTTGAGCCTGGTTCTAAGAGAATACCGTTACTGGGACACCCTGAGGCCACGCCATCGGATGGTTTCGGTAATCCAAGGCATCGAGTTATCAGTTCTGCCGATTTACCGAGTCCTACAGAGGACTCTAGAGCCTGGGCTAATACTCTGACCGCACAGGTTCGTCATTTTTTCCAGGGTCCGCCATATCCGGAAATAGCGACCGACCCTGAGTTCGAACCGCTCTTAACAGATATAAGAGAAGGTTTAGCTGATTTTCACCGCCGGCGCGATGAGGGCGCATTTAGTGCTCAAGGAGAGGTAAGAGCGGCTCTAAACGTATGGCAGAGAGAGATTGGCCAGAGAATGGCAGGTAAAAGAGTGGTTATATACCCTAGAGCCGAAGTACCTTATCGCTACTCCTTGGATCCATCAGGACGTTCTGATTGGTCGGGCTCTGCTGGTCCTTACACGCGCTTTGAAGGTTATATAGCTCAAACTTCGATTTCCGGTCAGGGCGAAATTGTACTTGTAGGCGGTGTGCGTAGTGAGGCTGAGCCTGATTATATTCCTGAACATTCCGAGTTTAAAAGCCTATGGTTGTCAGATATCTTTGGGGTGAGTGAAGAACAGGAAGAAGCGCTTGAAGGACGGTCAAGCTGGAAAATTGAGCCCAGAATAGCAATTTCTGGACCCAGCGAGCGGGAATTACTGAGGCCGGACGATCTAGACGATCTATTAGAGCGCTATAGACAATATTAACTGAAGGAATGTCTTAATGCTGCTCATGCTTGCATAGCTGCTAGTTTGGCGGTAGGATTAAGGCGTTTTAACAGGTAGGAGTAAGTCATGGCAGGGGATCCCGAATTTCCAACCATTCCCAGCGGCGAACCGATCGTGGACGTTTTGATAGACGCCTATAACGGTAAAAGATGGCCGAACGAGTTTCAAGAACGTCCGGGTCTGCCGCATGACCCCCCCACCGAAGAAGCCAGTCTGATCAGAGACAGAGTTGGTGCGATTCCGTTTAGCCCTTACTGGGGTAAAACATTCCAAGAGCTTCGTGGTTATACCGGCAATCCACTCGGCTTCTTTGCCGTTAAGTTGTTTGACGTCGCTCGAGAGCAGGAAGGCCCTGACTTTATGCGTGCTACGGCAATGGAGCTGGGCAATAGCTTCGGCGAATTAGTTTTAGACGGAGAACTCGACATCCCGGGCTTAGCGGAGGTACCAATTGATGTGCCCAGGCTCTCTTCAGCCGCTACTTTTCTAGTAGAAAAACGTTCGGTTGTGGGCGAACATAGACTTCATGCCGATGACTTAAAGCCAATCTCGGATTCGTGGATTAGGCTCTTGCACTCACTGGTTGTTCAAGATACTGAGCAACATGATCGAACCTTGGCTGATCTGACCGCTTCTTTCGTGCAAGCCTGCGATGAGGTTAGAGCGAATGCAGGGGAATTTATGAGTATGGGCGGTGAGCTTAGTCCTTTTGACCATCTCGATGCTCTAAATGGTGCTATCGCTCGGCCGCTTGGCTCCCATTTTCCAGAATTGGTGGTGTCTCACCTTGCTGACCCTGCAATTGGTGACGTGCACCGGAATGAAATAACAACGGGCAAAGCGTTGTTACCTCGCACTGTTAATTAGCGGTGCAGTTAAAGCTATTTCTTGGCGGCTTTGACAACGGCCGTGAAGGCCTTGGGCTCGTTGACGGCCAGTTCGGCCAGTATCTTGCGGTCTAAGGTGATGTTGGCGGCTTTAAGGCCGGAAATAAGCTTGCTGTAGGTCGTGTCATTCAGGCGGGCAGCAGCGTTGATCCGGGCGTTCCATAACTGACGAAATGTACGCTTGCGGTTCTTGCGGTCACGCGTAGCGTGCTGCAAGGATTTGGTCAGGGCCTGGCGGCCGCGCTTAATACTAACGCGGTTGGGGTGGGAAAAGCCTTTGGTGGCCTGACGGATCTTTTTATGCTTGGCGTGACTAGTGACGCCTCTCTTTACGCGCATCTGTTTAGGCTCCTAAGTTCTTCTTAATGTTTTTGGCCATCAGACCGTGGCGGGTGGTAAGACCACGCAAGGATCGCTTGCGACTGCCGCTTTTCTTGCTCAAAAAGTGGTTCAAGTTGGCGCTACCAACCCGGACCTTGCCGTTCTTGGTAAGGCGGACACGATCTTTGGTGCCGCTATGTGTTTTCAGTTTTGGCATCATTGTCTCCTTCTTCGTTTGGCTGGTATATCACCGTGCCCTTGCCGCTGGCACGCACGACGAAATTTAATTGTCGGCCCGCCAATTGCGGCGGTTGATCGACTACTATTGTATCACCGAAGTCCCGGATAACCTTATCCGCTATCTGATAGCCGATTTCTTTGTGGGCCTGCTCGCGGCCGCGGTATACCAGGGTGACTTTGACTTTGTGGCCCGCCTCTAGGAACTTGGCGACTTTGTTAAGCTTGATGGTTAGGTCATGCGCACCGATCCGGAGGCCAAATCGTATCTGTTTCATGTCGAGCGATTTGGTGGTTTTGCGGTTCTTCTGGAGCTGCTTGGTGCGCTGGTAGTTGTACTTGCCCCAATCGACGATTTTGCAAACTGGCGGCTTGGCATCAGGCGAAATCTCTACCAGATCAAGCTCGCGCTCCTGAGCGATTTGCAACGCTTCCTGCCGACTTAAAATACCGAGCTGTTTGCCGTCTTCGTCGATGACGCGCAGCTGCGGCGCCCGAATCTGTTCATTCAGGCGGGTGTATTTGGCTATGACCTGTCTCCGTTAATCATTATTGGTTTCAATGTACCAAGCATTTTAACAGATGAAGTATCAGAGGTCAACGAAATCGCCTTATTCTTTAGGGGCCGGGCGGCGGTAGGCCAGGGCCTCGCTGATATGCGCCGGGGTAATAATGGCGGAATCCTGCAGGTCGGCGATAGTGCGTGCAACCTTAACGCAGCGCATGTAGGCGCGGGCCGAGATGTTGAGGCGCCCAGCCGCAGCATTCAGCAGAGCCGCGGCGCTTTCCTCGAGATGGCCGAGCTTTTTGATGTCATCATTGGTCATATCGGCGTTCAGCTGCGTGGGGTTGGCGTAGCGCTTGGCTTGGCGGGCGCGGGCCTGTTCGATCCGTTGGCGGACCGCCCGGTCGGTTTGGGCAGTGGCGCGGGCTAGCAATTTGTCGTGCTGAACTTCGTGCACGCCAGCGTAGAGGTCGATTCTGTCCAAAATCGGCCCAGACAAGCGACGGTGGTAGCGTAGTATTTCGTATTCGTGGCAACGGCACTTGCCCGCCGAAGTGTCGTGGTAGCCGCACGGGCAGGGATTGGCGGTAGCGACCAGAATAAAGTTGGCTGGGTAGTCAGTTATTTCTTTGCCGCCGCGGGCCACGCTAATCACGCGGTCTTCCAAGGGTTGGCGCAGCGCTTCGAGCGTTTGCCGCTCAAACTCTGGCAGCTCGTCGCAAAACAGCACGCCTCGATGGGCGAGGCTAATCTCACCGGGCCTGTTGCCACCGATGATGGCCAGCCGACTGGAACTATGATGCGGAGCTCGGAATGGCCGCTCGTTGACTAACTGTTCGTAATCGTGGCCGGCTAGACTGTGCAGTTGTGTGACTTCTAATACTTCCTCGCGGTTTAGGGGTGGCAGCAGCGACTGCAGCGCCCTAGCTAGCATGGTTTTACCGGTGCCCGGCGGCCCGCTCAAGAGCAGATTGTGCCCGCCGGCAGCCGCGATTTCTAGGGCTCGCTTGGCCTGTATCTGGCCGACGATGTCACTGAGGCGAACCTTTGTTGCCCGAGCCGTTTTTGCCGGCGCGTAGCGGCCCGCTCCAGTTTTAACAGAGGTAATTGGCAGGCCGCTGCTGAGGTGGCCGTGCAGCTGCGCGAGGCTCTCGATGGGAACAAGGGTAATCTTTGGTACTAGTTGAGCCTGGGATACGTTGCTGGCCGGTATATAAAACGTGGTAATCCCCTTGGAGCGCCCGGTGAGCAGCCTGCCAATCAGGCCGCGTACACCGCGGACACTGCCATCCAGCCCCAATTCACCAATGAAAGCTTGCTGCTTATCTATCTGTCGGGATACCTGGCCGCTGGCTAGCAGGATTGCCACGGCAATTGCCAAGTCGAAGCCGCTATCGGCCTTGGGAACATCGGCCGGCGCCAGGTTAACAGCGATGCGCTTGCGAGGTAGCATTATACGGCTAGTGGCGAAAGCACCCCTGATACGCTCCCTAGCTTCGCCGACGGCGCGGTTGGCGAAACCGACGATTACGATGTTCGGCAGGTTATTAGACAGGCGGCATTCGATATCAACAATCATGCCGCCAGTGCCCGCCGCAGTGATGCTTTGAATTACATTGCCCATACCTAACTCTCCCGGGCTGTCTGCCCCGTGTATTAATGCAGAGGCAAAGTAAAACACCTTGTCCCGGGAAAGACAAGGTGTTTTAACGATAATTTAATTGTTTTTGTTGGGATTTTGCTTTTAAGGTTTTGGTTTGGTCTTGGTGGGACAACGACTTGCGAGAAATCGTCGTCCCAATGGTCTTTTTGTTTTTGAGCACTTAATTTGTTCAAGCGCTATACGTATCTTATAGAATAGATAAAAGGCCGTCAATAACAATTATGGTTAATTTTTCGCGAACCTGTGTATAACTTTATAAAACAGCCGTCGGAACGGGCGCTGCCATGGCGTTTTGGAGACCGATTTTGACACTGGCTTGAGCATAAGCGGATTGACATTTTGGCCGTGTCGTGCTAGGATGATTCATGTAAGTCACCAAAACAAAAACGTTCGACAATTTAGCAACGAAGCCCTCGCGGGGGCGGAACTTACACCAAAACACACGGAGCCATGGGTATCCGTACGTCGCTCTGTTTGGCCCTAAAGGC
>DATCFR010000001.1:0-5491 GCA_036509405.1 Saccharimonadales bacterium (SeqCode) | reverse complement strand
CGGCGCGCCGCCGGACAAATTTGACGTCATCCTGGTGCCGATGCTCGGTTTTGACCCCGCGACACTGCACCGCATCGGTTACGGCGGCGGGTATTATGATAAGTTTTTAGCCGGGCAGCCGCAGGCCAAAAAAATCGGCGTCTGTTTTGAGCAGGCCAAGGTCAAAAACTTTACACCTGAATCCTACGACGTGCCCCTCAACGTAATAGTGACCGAACAAGCGATCTACCTGTCGTAGTTGGTGCCTGCTAATTTCCAGCGGATAGGACGTTTCAAATTGGCTAGAGCTTGTTCCGTTTCGCCGAGCGCGATGTGCAGCTTGGCGAGTGCCACTGAACCTTCTTCCACAGTGTGAACTTGAGCGTCACCGGAAACTTTGGCGCCGAAATAACTGATATCTGGCAATGCCTCGTCGTCTTTAATGACCCGGCCCATTACGAACAGTTGCTTTTCCCCGCCATCCGGGGCTGCTCGCTTAATATCTAGAGAACCATTGCTGAATAATGGGTCGCTTCCCGCCTCCCGAAAAAGCCGAGGACTGCGGTACCATAACAGATTGGCGCTTCTGTCTGCATCGAGATCCACATCTCCGCTGATCCTGACAGGCCAGCGCCGATACTTTCTCATAGGATCTTCGGCTTTCCAGCGCTTTTCGAGGCTGGCTCCGGCCGCTTCAAACCGTTTCATAAGCTCGCTGCTCGAGAAGAGGGGTTCGCCGTTACCGTCATAAGCCGCGAGTGCTTCAGTTAGCTCTAAAGAAGGGTCGGCTGCCAGCTCGAACAGTTTCCCGACATTTTCTATGGTCATGCCGTTGCGCCCAGACAGAGTCGCCATGCGTTCGGCTATGGTCTTGTGTCTCTCTGGTGTGCTCGGCGCAAAGGCAATAGGGACATGGCGTCCGTCATCGGCCTGTTCGGAGCTAGCAAAACAGACCACCGGGCCTTGATCGCCCTGAGCAATATAGGTTATTCCTTCGGGAGCACCTGTTGTCATTTGAATATGCTAACATAGTTATGATAAATGAGCAAATAACTTACATGAAATATTTTCAAACTCTGATTACTCCCGTTGTGGCGTATACTAAAAGGAATGGCTACAGAGGTTGAGACCAAGCGCAAAAAGCTGGCCGTGATCGACGGCAAAAGCGTGTTTTATCGCGGCTATTATGCCATGCCGAACCTGGCTACCAAAGACGGCACGCCAACCGGCGGGGTGTTCGGCTTTGCGACCATGGCGCTGGAGGTGATCCGCCGGCTCAAGCCGGATTACGTAGCCGTTGCCTGGGACAAGCCGAAGACCAATATTCGCAAACGGTTGGCGTTGTATCCGGAGTACAAGGCCGGCCGCAAGCCGGCGCCAGCCGACTTCCATGAACAGGTGCCGATCCTGCAGGAGCTGCTGGGGGCGTTCGGCTGGCCGCTGTACGAGCTCGACGATTACGAGGCCGACGACATTATGGGCGCGCTGGCCGTGCAGGCGAGCAAAAAAGGCATCGAAACCATGTTGATAACTTCCGATCTGGACATGCTGCAGCTAATCAACGACACCGTCCATGTCTACGCTCTCAAGACCGGCCTCAGCAACATAGAATTGTATTCTCCCAAGAGTTTCGAGGCCAAGTACGGCATAAATGTGCACCAGTTTTTGGATCTCAAATCCATAAAAGGTGATTCGTCCGATAACATTCCGGGTGTGCCGGGCATCGGCGAGAAGGGCGGCCTGGACCTGCTCAAGACCTATAAAACGCTCGACGGCGTCTACGACAATCTCGATTTAATCAAAGAGTCGACACGCAAAAAACTTGAGGCCGGCCGCGAGCTGGCCTACTTAAGCAAAGAGCTGGCGCGCATCTGGACCGACGCGCCCATCAAACTTGATCTGGGGGCCATGGACGGCAGCGGCTGCCAGCCCGAAAAGCTGCTGCAGATGTTCCAGAAGCTGGAATTCCGCAATCTGGCCCGCCAACTGCCGGAAGTTATGCAGGTCAAGATCAGTGATCACCAGGCGGCCACCGGTGCCATTTCGCTCAAGCCCGGTAATAACGTACTCATCGATAGTAATAAAAAGGCCGCCGATCTTAAGTTGGGCGACTCCGAGTACTTTTATGTCCATGGCCGCTCAACTGGCAAACATGGCCGTCAGCCGGAAGTGTTGATCATAAGCCTGGACGGCAAAACCACCTACACACTGGACCTGCGCAAACTGGATATTGCGGCTATTGCTAAGGAGTTTCGTGATGTCAGGCCGCTGGTTGGGTATGATATTAAATCAAGTCTGAAAATCTTGCTGGAAATGGGGGTGCAGCAATTACCGTCGGTCGGGCATGACGTGCTCATCGGCGCCTTTTTGCTCAACGCGCTGCGGCGCGAGCAAACCCTGACCGAACTGGCCGAAGCTGAGCTTGGCTATGAAGGCTCGCCATTTGAAGATCTTGATCATGACGAGCTGCTTACCCGGGCGCCGGAAATCATCGCCGTCATTAAAGCGCTTCATGACCGGCAAACCGCCGAACTCAAGAAAATTCCCAAACTGCCGAAGCTAGCTCAAGACATTGAGTGGCCGGTCATTCCGGTGCTGGCGCGCATGGAGCACGTTGGCATCGAGCTCGACACCAAGTATTTGGCCAAGTTTGCCGACGAAGTTAGCGACCTGATCTCGGACTACGAGCAGCAGATTTACGGCTACGCCGACCAGGAGTTTAACATTGGCTCGCCGGGCCAATTGGCCGAAATTTTGTTTGAGAAATTAAAACTGCCAACACAAGGCATTAAAAAAGGTAAAACTGGCTATAGTACAGCCGCCAGCGAGCTCGACAAGCTGCGCGGCCAGCACGCCATTATTGATCTCATCACCCAGTACCGCGAGGTCGCCAAACTCAAAAACACTTACATTGATACGCTGCCGACCATGGTGGATGAGCATTCGCGCCTGCACACCACCTACGCGCTGACTGTCGCCCAAACCGGCCGCCTCAGCAGCAACGATCCGAACCTGCAGAACATTCCGACGCGCACCGATCTCGGCCGGCGCATCCGCACGGCCTTCGTGGCGGGCAAGGGTAAACAGCTGGTGAGTGCCGATTATTCACAGTTTGAGCTGCGCCTGGCGGCCGTGCTGGCCAAGGACACTGAGCTGATTGAAATGTTCAACCGCGGTGCCGACATTCACGCTACCACAGCGGCGCAGGTGTATGGCCGCGAACCCGGCGATGTCAGCAAGCAAATGCGCCGCGCCGCCAAAGTTATTAACTTTGGCATCATGTACGGCATGAGTCCGCACGGCCTGTCGGTCGCTACCGGCATGACCCGCGAGCAGGCCGTGACCTTCATCGACCGTTACAAGGAACTGCGCCGGCCACTGTTCGATTACATGGACCGGATTCTCGAGCAGGCTCGCAAAGATGGTTACGTTGAAACGCTGTTCGGTCGCCGCCGACCGATGCCGGACATCAAATCCAGCAATTTTATTGTTCGCACCGCCGCCGAGCGCGCCGCCATCAACATGCCCATCCAGGGCACCGAGGCCGATCTAATGAAAATGGCCATGATCCAGGTCGACGAACTACTGCGCAGTCAGCACAATGACTGCCGCCTGCTGCTGCAGATTCACGACTCCATCGTGGTGGAGTGTCCGACCGAAGTCGCCGGCAACATTGGCGAGCTACTCAAAAATACCATGGAAAACGTCTACAAGCTGCCCGTCCGTCTCGATGTCGATGTTACCACCGGCCCTAATTGGGGTGAACTTTAATCGTCTGAGCTGCTTGGGTGGCGGCGAATGCGTTGACGGTTGACCACGCGGCCGCCCTTGGAGCGCATCAGGCGGAAGGCCAGAGTGACAATCCAGGCGGACAGTACCAGCATACCGAAGCTGGCGATGAGGCCGGCGGCATTGCGCGAATGCGAGTTCAATTTAATACTGAATAGCGCCAGTAGGCCAATAAATCCTTCAGCGCAAATTAAAAGTTGGGCCAGTCGCTTGCTGCGCCGACTTTGCGCGGCGTAGCCGATCAGCCAAATAGATCCGAACACCACGCCGGCCAGGATGTAAAAGATAAGCGAGGTCAACAGATTGCTGACACAGTTACCGTCGTTTTTGTGGCAGGTGCTGACCACCGATCCTACTTGGCTCAGCAGGGTGAACAGAGTCACTAGCAGGAATTGAATGAGCGTGGCGATGCCAGTTTGGTAAGTTAGCTTCATGCGTAACCATTATAAGCGACCGCGCGTCTGAAGGCGAGACGTCACAATCCTTGAAAAACTTGCCTAATAGTGTTAGTATATGCGTAATCACTACGGTGAGGCCAATATGCGTTACTTTATAACTTTCGCCGCTGCGCTTGGGCTTTTATTCGTCGTGCTCTTCTTACTGTTCCACAAGAGTGGGGCGCCAGTAGTTCCGCAGACGCAGAAGGCGCTGAGCAGCTACTCCGGAACAAGCGCCCAGGCCCAGCTCACCATCGACGGTCCGATTAACGCCGACCAGATCCATAACGTTATTCAGATTACGGTCGACAGCGACAGCGTCACTTTCGACCAGCTGCGGGGCTACCAGGGCACGGTCGTGAACACGCAGACTTTTGCCAGCAATCAGAGCGCCTATGCCAACTTCTTGCTGGCGCTGGCCCGCGCCGGTTTCACCGACGGCGACAACAACCCTAATCTAAAAGATGAACGCGGCTACTGTCCGCTGGGTAACCGCTATATTTTTCGCCTCAGCCAAGGCGGATCCGACATTGAGCGCTACTGGGCGACCACGTGCAGCGGCACCAAAACCTACCTCGGCTCGCTCGGCATCACAATCGCCCTCTTCCAGGCGCAGGTGCCGACCTACGAGACCCTCACCCAGAATATTAGCCTCTAGCCGGACCGGCCATTGTAGAATAGAAGCATGACCAAGGCGATAATCTTTGATTGCTTCGGCGTTTTAACCACCGAAGCCTGGCTGCCATTTAAGGCCAAGTACTTTGGGCATGATCCCGAAGTATTCAAACAGGCTAGTCAACTTAGCTGGCAAGCCAATGGGGGCGAGATCAGCTATGAAGAGTTTATGCGCGGTATAGCCAAGCTGGCCGGTATTACACCGGCCGAAGCCGTTAAAGCCATTGAGCGCAACGTACCCGACGAGGGGCTCTTCGCCTATATCGACGAATTAAAGCAGTATTATAAACTTGGACTGCTGAGCAACATGGCGGATGATCGTTTGGCGCGCATATTTACGCCTAAGCAGCTCAGGCATTTCGATATCATCACACTGTCTTTTCAAACCGGTTTCATCAAACCGGAGCGGCAAGCCTTTGCCGCCGCGGCCGAGCAGCTGGGCGTTGATGCTGACGAGTGTATTTTTATTGATGATCTGGCACATAATGTAGTCGGTGCGCAGCAGGCCGGTATGATGGCTATTTTGTACCAAGACGTGGCGCAATTGCGCCACGAACTCGGCGAGCTGCTCAAAAGCTAGCTGATACGAAAAGTGAGGCGCTTATCGATCT